>CAMEZU010000100.1 GCA_945947925.1 uncultured Verrucomicrobiota bacterium | reverse complement strand
CTTGATGGAGTCACCATAGGCCCAGCAGGACTGCTCGAACGTCTTCGCGGCGGGACCGAGCATGAGACGTCCCTTTGGGTAGGATGTGGCGTCGCCGGTCAGCTTCACCATCATCGGGTGGTCCTTGTTGAGTTTACTCAAGTCCGGCGGGACGGCGGAGAACTCGAGCCTAAGCGCGCCGTTTGTCACCGAGGCCTTCATCGCGCCGTCGATTACGGGCGTACCCCAGCGCGTATCTATCCAGCGCGATGCGGCCTCGATACGATGCTCGCCGACCGTAATCGCGCACGCGCCATTCTTCTCCCGAGCGCATGTCCCTCCCGTGAACGGATGCTCCTCAGCTGCCCACGCCGACAGCATCATAGAAGCCGCAAGGATTACAACAGTCTTCATTGTTATATTTATGTTCTCCTTTGGTTTTTTGATGAAGATCATTCAGCCGACGGCAGGACTGGATCGGGGAACGTTGCCCCTGGAAGCGGGCATACCAGCCGATAGCCGGGATCGCCCCAAGTACTACTTTTGTGCGTCTGTGTCGTACGATCACCGCTCCGCGCCTTTGTGACGGCCAGACTGTAAGATCCGCCGCGAAGGACATCATTGTCGGACACGGTGACCGGGCCATACGGATCCGTCACAGGCGTGTTGGACGCGAGTTGCTCATCCGTCAAGCCATACTTTGCGTCGAGCCCTTCCAAACAGACCTCACAGAGATTGCCAAGCATGTCATAGAGTCCCCATCCGTTCGGCTTCAGCTCTCCGACAGGATGAATCACGCTGGCGTTCCCCGGCGTCCATGCAACCTCATTCTGACTCGCCGCCCCGTGATAGGCATCATCCGTCCCGGCCCTGCAGGCGTACTCCCACTGGGCTTCCGTCGGCAGGTCGAATTGAAGGCCGAAGCGATCACGGAACTTCTGCAGGGCGCCGTTCGAATTGACAGTATGTCCTGCCACCGGCCACCCGCAGGTGTTGCCGTCGTTGTTTCGAAGGCCGTTTCGCCTTCCCAAGTACGGCAGTGTCCACTCTGATGCGTTTGCATCCGACGATGCAGTGTTCCCGAACACGCGCGTCTGGCGGCGCGTTAGCTCGAAAACTGAGATATAGTAGTCCTGGGAAAGCTTCACGCGGTGGCGCTTTGAATTCTTCAGGTCGCTTGCAACGCCCTCTACGCTTTGACCGACAGCGTTCGTTGGAATACCCATCCACCATGTCACGTCCTTTGCCGGAATGCGGCGCATGACGAGATAGTCCGTCTTCCAGATGTCGTTCGTAATGGGCTCGGGCATGGCCTCGGCGCTAGCGTAGAACTGGATGTTCGTGACGCTCGGGCTCCGCAAGTCGATCGCCATGTAGGCCGGCGGATCGTTCGTGGGCCACTGCCGTATCCTGAACGAGAGATGTCCGCTCTCGATCGTCTTCCCCTCCCATGATGCATCCGGCTGCCAGTAGATGCACCTCGTGCCGTTTGTCACGACGCGGTTCACGTCTCCGCAAACGCCGCGAAGCGCCTCGTCCGAGACGCGCTCTCCGTCCTCGTAGAGCTCAAGTGTCACGATGGAGTCCTCTTCAAGTTCGTAGGTGATGGCAACGCGTCGCGAGCTGTCCTGCGAAACTGTTCCCGTAGCAACAGACACCGTGGGCCAGTCGCGCGATGCGGGAGCGACGAGTCGCGCGCCGAGTGTCGCCGCTTTCGTTGACGGGCTTACGTAGCGATCGCCGCGGGCTGCCGGCCGAAGCCAGGCAACATTGCCGCCGAGTCCATCGTCCCAGCTCGACACGGCCTTTGAATAGTTCGCTCCACGGTTGGCGAACATAACAACGCCGGCGTTTTTCGAAATGACGACCCCTTTTGGGTCGCACGCGTAGTCCGCCCCCAGATCGGCAGACAGCTGCTCGCGGCAGAACTCCGACACGTTGCCGATCATGTCGAAAATACCGAACCCGTTTGCGTTCTTCGTGCCAACTTCGGCGCACGTCTGGCCGCCGTTTCCGTCCGTCGGCGCATTCGCCTTGTATACGGCGTAGTCGCCGACAGTCGTCGAATTCGCCGTACCGTCGCAATAGGCCGTGGTCGTTCCTGCGCGACAGACGTACTCCCACTGCGCCTCCGTCGGAAGGTCGAACTGCACGCCGGACCTCTTTCGCAGCGCGTCAAGCACTGTTCCGCTGGCGACGCTATGCCCGTTTTCCGGCCACCAGTAGTTCCACCAGCCATGGAAATCCGTGTATGTCACCATCGCAAGCGGATGCCTGTCACCAATGGCCGACTGTCCGTCGGGAACTGCAAACCCAAGGTTTTTGTACTGTCCCTGCGTAAATTCGTAGACGCCGATGTAGTAGTCTGCGCTGAGTGCAACCGGGTGCTGCGTCTCTATGGCGTTCTTGGTCGCACGTCCCGATTCCGACGCCGGCGAGCCCATGAGCCAGACTCGGTTCGCAGCATGTATGCGACGCATCAGCAAATGCGTCGTCTTGTAGACGTCATCCGAGACGGCATACGGCAGCTCGTCCGAAGTGACGTAATAGGCGACGTTCGAGACGGAAGTCAGGTCGACGTCCATCCAGTCCGGCGGATTGTCTGGGCTCCACGCCATCACCTCGACCGACACGACTCCGCCGGGGAAGATCGTCCGCGGCTGAATCCAGCTGTTCGAGGGATCCCAGACGAGCGTATATTCGCCTGCCGGATTGACGCGGTTGAGCGCCGCGCCCGTCATCGCCGTGCGGAAGTTCCGCCAGCCAATCGAAACGCCGTTCGTTTTTACATCGACGGTCAGAATGGCGTCGCCGGCAAGCGTGAAGGACGTGGACACGGTCGACCTGTCCTGATCCTGCACACAGCTGAAGCCGACGAGCTCAGGTTGTCCGGCGAAGACTGACAATGAAGAAAGGACGCACAATGCGGCAAATGTCTTATTCATGGCAGCAACCCTTTCAGCGCAGAATGATGACGATGCCCTTGCGCTTTGCGCGGAACCCGTCGTTGAAAAGCATGAAGCCGAAGTCGCGCCAGAAGGAATCAAGCGAACCCGTCATCGGCTTCGCGACTACGGTCCTCTCAACCCGGTTGGTCTCGCCGGAAATGATGCAAGAACCCGCCACACCCAATAAAGGCGCGGCACCAACAGCAGATGCCGCTACTGCAGCAAGCATCGCAAGCCGTCTATTCATTTTCGTCCTCCTTTGTGATTTCTGGCGTCATTTTATCAAATACCCACGTTTCCAGCAAGACATCTTGTTGTCATAGCAAACAAATTTACCTTATCATATCAAACAACACATTCAATTCCCGTTGTGCTATAATACGGCACATGAAATCAATGCAGACCATAATCATCGCGACCGGCATCGGAGGGGCTTCAGGGCGAGACTGCCTCTCAGGAATCTTCCGTTTTCTGAACGAGGGCGTCGACTGGCGCATTCATCTGCTCGACAACCCGCAGAAGCTCACCGCCGAGGCGGTCGCCTTGGCAGACGGTCTCATTACTGAAACCTCGGTCCCGCCATCCGTTATGGAGGAGATTGAAAAACGGCGCATGCCAGTGGTCTTCACAAATTACGACCCTGATTGCAGTTTAGACAATGCGAACGCCGAGTTTCTGTCGCTTGACGACACACATATCGGAGAAGAAGCGTTCCGCTTTTTCGCCAGACTCGGCAACTTCGCATCGTTCGTATTCATCACGGACTCTGCAGGCTCGAAATGGTCGGATGCTCGCGAGCGCGGTTTCTGCAGAGCGGCGATGCAGTTCAGAAAAAAGCCACTCATACTGGACATGGGTGCCAGTGGTTCAAACGAACGAGATGATCATGCAATTGCGCTGAAGCTGAAACGCCTGCCAAAGCCCATCGCCGTCTTTGCCGCATGGGACGTAGTGTCTGTACGCGTACTCGGCATCTGCGACTCGGCGAAAATCGACGTTCCCGGCAAAGTTGCCATTCTCGGCGTCGACAACGATGAGATTCTCTGCTGCGGCGTTACCCCGACGCTCTCCAGCGTTCAGCCCAACCATGAATCACTCGGCTACACAGCAGGGAAAGAACTCCGTCGGCTCCTCATGGGGGGGAGGGGTGGAGGGAGGTATGTCGTCTTAAGGAACTCGGTCCGAGAAATCCTCAAGCGAGGGTCAACACGCATCGTCCAGCCTGCGGAGCATCTCATTCAGAGCGCAAAGGACTTCATTGAGCAGCATGCGTCCGAGAACATCACACCCAAAGATGTTGTCCAGCACATCGGCGTCTCCCGCGCTCTCGCAGATCTGCGCTTCAGGGAACTTAACGGAAAAACGATCAGACAGGAGATTGCTGCAGCGCGCATTGGCGAAATCAAAAAGCGGCTGATGTCATCGCAAAACACTATAAGCGAAATCGCACGCAGCTGTGGTTTTTCTGGCGCGCCCGCGCTATCCAGATATTTCATGCGCGAGACAGGTGAGCGCCCCTCTGTCTGGCGCGCGCGCTGTCACGTCCGTCCGCAAGGTCATGGGCGAACAGGCGCCGGTGGAAGGCCGGAGTCGAAGCCGGCGATGGCGATGCCGTTCCTGTTGGCGAAATCCACGACTTTCTCGCGGTCGAGCAGGAGGAGCCTTCGCGCCTGGAACGCAAGCGCCGTGACGCCCGCCTTCTTCATCGTCTTGAGAGTCTTAAGACCGACTACCGGAATGTCGAAGCGCCAGTCGTGACCTTCTCGCGCAGCCTTGCAGAGGACCGACCCCTTCCCGAGCTTTCCCGCGCGGCGTATCGCCGCGTTCGTGCCCTCGAAGGCCTCTACGGCAAGCACCATTCCCGCCTTGACGAGAACCGTCTGCCCGACGTCGTGGCGTCCTACGTCCTCCGCAACCTGAAATCCCCGCGCGGCATCCGTCTTCTCGACATCCGTGAAACCACGCGCCGTGAGAACGCCCTCGCCCGGAATCGAATCCTCCATGAAGGAACTCGCGGGGATCATTCGGACGCCCGCCTTCTCGAACTCCGAGACGAGCTTGCCGAAGATCGTGTGCGCGTTCTTGACAGGCATCTCGGCAAGCCACTGGCGCACGACGGGGCCGAACTTGCCGCGGAAGAGCGAGAGCGGACTCACCTGCCCGGCCAGCACCGCACCGTCGTAGCCGCGCTCGGCTGTCCAGCGTATCGCGACCTCGCTCTCCCCTACTGCAAACGGGAACACATGGTCGGCCGCGCGCGCCGTCGCGCGCTCGCAGGAGCCCTTCACCGCCATCACGTCGACCGTCTCGACTCCGGCGCGCTTCGCGCCCTGGACGAGGAGCCGCGGGTATTCGCCCGCACCTGCGATGACTATGAGCTTCTTCATTTCGACGCGCGGCAGATGTGCCGCGTCAGTCCTGGAACTGCGCCCTGACGGAGTCGAACTCGTCCGTAATCTCCTTCGACGGCTTAGCCGTGAGGAGCGAGACGAGCACGGTGACGGCGAACGAGAGGAGGAAGCCGGGGGCGAGCTCGTAGAGTCCGAAGATCGGATACTGCGCCGCGTAGTCGGCGAGGGCGAACTTCCACACGAAGCACGTCGTCGCGCCGACGACCATTCCGCTCACCGCGCCCACGAGGTTCACCCTGCGCCAGAAAAGCGCGAGGAGGATAAGCGGACCGAACGAGGCGCCGAATCCGCCCCAGGCGAACGACACCATCTTCATGACGACCTTGAAGAACTCGCTCTGCGTGTTCATCGCGAGGATGATCGCCACGAGCGCAACCGCGCCGACGGCGAAGCGCGAGACGACGAGGAGCTCGCGGTTCGAGGCGTTCTTCTTAAGGACGATCTTGTAGAAGTCGTTGGTGAAGCTCGACGCGGAGACGAGGAGCTGCGAGTCGGCGGTGGACATGATCGCGGCCATGATGGCGGAGAGCAGGATGCCCGCGAAGACGCGCGCGATAAAGCCGGAGGAGAAGATGCCGTTGATCATGATCATGAAGCACTTCTCCGGATCGCCTCCGACGTCCGCTAGGGTGAGCCCGTGCTGCTTGAGGTAGAGGTGGAAGACAAGTCCGATGACAACCGCCGCGCCGAGCGAGATCGTGACCCAGCTCATCGCGATGCGGCGCGAACCCTTCACCTCGGCGGGGTTGCCGATGGACATGAAGCGCACGAGGATGTGGGGCATGCCGAAGTAGCCGAGTCCCCACGCCATGCACGAGGCGAGTCCGATGAAGCCCGCGGCCTTGGCGGTCGACGCATTGGTGAAGAGCGACTGGAGGTAGGGGTTAATCTCGTTGAGCGCGTCGACGGTCGAGGCGAAGCCGCCCGCGTTGCAGACGACGATCGCCGGGACTAGCACGATCGCGATGAACATCAGCGCACCCTGGATGAAGTCAGTCCAGCACACCGCCATGTATCCGCCCATGAGCGTGTAGCTCACGACTACGACAGCGCCGATCCAGAGGCAGAGGGTGTAGCCGGACATTCCTCCGAGGGCCGCGATGTGCTCGGGCACTCCGAACGTCGTAGTGAAAAGCTTTGCGCACGACACGAACCCGGAGGCCGTGTAGAACGTGAAGAAGACGAGGATGATGAGCGCGGCGATGATTCTGGAGATGCCGGTCTTGTCGCGGAATCTGTTGCAGATGAAGTCCGGAATCGTGATCGAGTCGCCGCACGCCTGCGAGTAGCGCCTCAGCCTGTGGGCGACAATCTTCCAGTTGAGGTAGGTGCCGATGAGGAGCCCGATGCCGATCCACGCCTCGGAGAATCCGCCGACGTATATCGCGCCCGGGAGTCCCATCAGAGGGAGGCAAAGGGTCAAGTATGTATTGCGTCAAGGGGGAAATGTGAAAAATCCTTTTCTGAAGC
>CAMEZU010000099.1 GCA_945947925.1 uncultured Verrucomicrobiota bacterium | reverse complement strand
GGAAATATGCGGATCAAACGCAAGGGACACTTGCATTCAGTTCCGCAATCCACACAAAAAAACGCGGAGTACATCGGTTTTGTGAAATGTCGCCATGCGGAATCTTGCCTTATGTTATAATATGAGGCCTGGTACTGAAGAAACAAGACGATGAGACCGCGCTACAAGAGGAAATTACGCAAGCTCCGACTGCCGTTCGAATGGTTCGGCATCGGACTCGGTCTTTTGATTTTCACGATTCTCACGCGGCGCGGACTCCTCCGGCTCTGCGATTTCGTCTCGCGCATCATGTACGCTTTCGACCGGCGCGGGAAGCAGTATGCGCGGGAGAACCTCGAAATCATGTACGGGAAGCTTCCGCATCACGCCGACCTCATCATCCGCCGCAGCTACCGCAACATGGCGCGGACGGTCGGCTATGCGTTCTGGACGTGCATCCGGGGACGCCGGCGCTGTCAGTCCGCAGGGCTCATGTCCCCCGAAGCGGCCGCCTTCCTCGCCGCGAACCGGCCGGCCGTCACGGTGTCGGGGCACATCGGCTGCTGGGAGATCCTCTCGCAGCTTGCGTTCCTCGAGGGCCACGCGATGATGTCCGTCGCGAAGAACATCGGCTCGAAGGGCATGACGAAGCTCCTCATGCGCGCGCGGCGGTCGATCGGACAGGAGATCGTGCCGGCGGACGGGGCTTTCCGTCCGCTCATGGCCGGCATCAAGGCCGGGAAGTCGCTCGGCCTGCTCGTGGACCAGGTCGTCGATCCGAAGGAGGGCGGCATCTGGGTCCGCTTCTTCGGCCGCCCCGTTCCCGTCTCCGCGGCTCCCGCGTTCTTCGCCGCGAAGGGGAAGGCCCCGATCGTCATCGCCTGGTCGCGTCCCCTCCGGGACGGACGCTGGCGCTGCGAGCGGATCGCGACCTACGCGCCCGAGGCGGCGCGCGACGTCTGGGGCATGACCCAGCGGTGCATCAGGGACCTCGAGTCCGTCATCCGCCGCCACCCGAGCTGCTGGGTGCTCAACTACCGCTATTTCCGCAAGAAGTTCAAACCCGAGGATCTCCGTCAGCTGGAGGAAAGGGAGGCGAAGGCGAAATGAAGAAGGCTTGGATGATCGGTCCCGTGCTGTGGTTTGTCGGACTCGCCCTGCTGCTGGTGACGTGGGCGGTCCTGGATCCCGCGACGCTCGTCGCGAACTTCGACAATGACGGACGCTCCCCGTTCGAGCTCGCGACGCTGCCCGTCTTCGCCGCGATTGTGCCGCTCGTCTGGTGCTGCAATCCGTTCACCGGCTCGCGCAAGCGTCGGACGGTCCTCGCCGCGCTCGTCACCCTCGTCGCCGTGATGGCCATCGTCAAGGAGCTCGACCTCCACAACATGGCGATGCACGCGCTCTGGCCGGATCTGATCGGGGACGACGGATCGGTCCTCGCGAGCGCGGGACTCCGCAAGCCGAACGGCTCCCTGCTCACGGGCACGCCGTTCAAGATGCGCTTCCTCACCAACGGGGCCGTGCCGTTCGGCGCGAAGGCGTTCGTCTCGGCGTACTTCGTCCTCTTCTTCGGCACGTTCGCGGCGCTCTTCGTCCGCTACCTCCCCGCCTTCGTCTACGGCGTCTTCCGGCTCGACCCGGTCGCCTGGGCGTTCGGCTGCTTCGGCGGCTCGGGCGTCCTCGTGCAGGTGGCGGACCGCCTGCCCTCGTGGCTCGACCACGCGCACGGCCTCTCCAAGTCCGAGGACGGCATCACCGCGGCGCAGTCCCTCTGCACTGCGCTCGAGGAGGGCGGCGAGATGATGCTCGCCTTCTTCGCGCTCCTCACGATCTTCCTCGGCTGGCGCAAGGCGAAAGCCCTGGCCGCGTCCGCGTCCGTGCCGCGGAGCTTCCGCCGCGTCCTCTTCTGGGGACGCTTCGACCACGGCTACTCGAAGACGCGCGTCAACATCCGGCTGTTCAAGGACCTCGGCTGGGAGGTCGACTTCTTCGACGTGAAGGTCTGCTGCCGCTTCGGCGACATCGAGGCCTGGGCGCGCGCGCTCGAAGAGAAGACGCTGCCCGACCTCGTCTTCGTACCAATCTGCCGCCAGCGCGACATCGCGGCCGCCTGCCGCTGGGCGCACCGCCGAGGCATCAAGGTGCTGTTCGATCCGATGATCTCAGCCTGGGACAAGAAAGTCCTCGAGCAGAAGAAGTGGAAGGCCGAGGAGCCGCGCGCGAAACGCCTCCTCGCCTGGGAGAAGAAGCTGATGGCGATGCCCGACTTCATCACCTGGGATACGAGCTGCCACGTCGACTTCGCGGCCGAGTACCTCGACGTCCCGCGCGAGAAGATGGCCCCGCTCTTCACGGGAACAGATGAATCGGTTTTTCGACCGATTCAAATGGAGAATGGAGAATGGAAAATGGAGAATGACGGAATCTTCCGCGTTCTCTACCATGGCGCGTATCTGCCGTTGCACGGGACCGAGGTGATCGTCGAGGCGGCGCGGCTGACGCAGCACCTGCCGATCCGGTGGGATTTCCTCGGCTGGGGCGCGTACAAGGCGGCGACGGAGGCGAAGGCTGCGGGGCTCGCCAACGTGCGCTTCCTCGACAAGGTACCGTACGAGAAGGTGGCGGAGGTGATTGCCGCGCACGACGTCGTCCTCGGCGTCTTCGGCACGACCGCGAAGGCCGCGCGCGTCATCGGCAACAAGGTCTACGAGTGCATGGCCTGCGCGCGTCCGACGATCAACGAGTTCTGCACGGGCTACCCGCCGCGTGCGAAGGATTGCAAGGCGATCAAGTTCATCCCCGCGGGCGACCCAGAGGCCCTCGTGAAGGCCGTCGAGGAATACCGCGCCGACTGGGCGAACAGGGACACGTACTTCGCCGAGGCCCGCGCCTTCTTCGAACGCGAACTCTCGATGTCCGTCGTCAGGTCTCAGCTGAAGGACATCCTCGCCCGCATGGGCTTCTAACCTGTCAACTCCACCACCACTTCGCCATGAAAATCCTTCAAGTCCTTCCGGCCCTGCAGCAGGGCGGTGTCGAGCGCGGCACGGTTGAAATCGCGCGGGCCCTGACGGCGGCCGGGATTCCCAATGCCGTCTGCAGCGCGGGCGGTCCGATGGTCCGTCAGCTCGAGGCGCTCGGGGTGCCGCACCTGACGCTGCCGGTGAACCGCAAGAACCCGTTCGTCCTCCGTCGCTGTGCGAAGGAACTCGCCGCGTACTGCAAGGCCGAGGGGGTGACGCTGATGCACGTCCGCAGCCGGGCGCCGGCCTGGGCGGTGAAATGGGCATCGAAACGGTGCGGCGTGAAGTGGATGGCGACCTTCCACGGCGTCTACGGCACCTCGCCGAAGTGGCTCAAGATTCCCTACAACCGCGTGATGCTCGAGGGCGAGCGGACGATCGCCGTGTCGGACTACGTGAAGGACCACATCCTCGCGACATATGCCGTCAATCCCGCGAAGGTGGTCCGCATCCACCGCGGCGCGGATACGGACGTCTTCCGTCCCGATGCCGTCGATCCGCAGGACGCGCTTGCGAAGAAGACGCTGCAGCTCCGTTTTCCCGCCGACCTCCCCGTCATCACGATTCCGGGACGCCTGACGCGCTGGAAAGGGCAGGAGGTCTTCATCGAGGCGCTCGGCAGGATGCGCAATCACAAGGTGGGCGTGCTGATCCTCGGGTCCGACCAAGGACGCACCGAGTTCTCGGACCATCTGCGGACGATGGCCGGGAAGCTTCCCGACGAGACGAAGGTCGTCTTCAAGGACCACTCGAGCGAGATGGAGCGCGTCTACGCGCTGAGCGAGATCGTCGTGAACGCGTCTTCGGCCCAGCCCGAGGCGTTCGGGCGCACGATTCCCGAGGCGCAGGCGATGGGCTGCCTTGTCCTCGGCACGGCGCACGGCGGGGCCTGCGAGACGATCGAGGACGGGAAGACCGGCTTCCTCGTGCCGCCAGGCGATGCGGACGCGATGGCGAAGAAGCTCGACGCGATGCTGGAGATGTCCGCCGAGGCCAAGGCCGCGATGCGCGAAGCCGCGGTCCGGAGCGTCCGCGAGAACTTTTCGACGGCGAAGATGTGCGAGCGCACGCTCGCCCTCTACCGCGAACTTCACGGAGAGGCGCAGTGAAGGGCCGGCCGCGCATCCTCTTCGTCGGCAACTTCCTGATCCGCCACTGGGGGAACGGGAGGACCGGCATCGACATGCGCCTTGCGGCCGCAGCGACGCGGCTTGACTGTCCCGTCCTCACCTTCTCCGAGCGGGACATCGCGCGCTTCCTCGCGCCGCTCGGGTTCATGCGGAGCCTCGGGGCGAAGATGATGTGCAAGCGGCTCGTCAGGACGGTCCGCAACTTCCGTCCCGACGTCGTCTTCATCAGCCACTGCGACTACATCGACAACGGGACGCTGGACGCGATGCGCGCGGCGGCGCCCGGCGTGAAGCTCGTCCACATCAACTGCGATCCCGTCGAGACGGACCACTGCTGCGCGCAGATCGCGCGGCGGACGGATTCGTGCGACGCGATCTTCGTGACGACGGCGGGGGAGAAGCTGAAGTCGTGGACGACGGGACGCAACGTCGTCGGCTTCTATCCGAATCCGAGCGATCCCGCCTTCGAGACGGAGGACAATTCGCTCAAGACCGACTTCGCCTACGACCTCTTCTTCGCGGGAAGGCCTGCGCTCGCCGACCAGCGCAAGGCGCTTCTCGACGCGCTGATGCCGCGGCTCGATCCGTCCGTCCGTCTCGGCTTCTTCGGCATGGGGCGTCCGCTCGTCATCGGCCGCGCCTACGAGGAGGCGATCGCGGCGTCGAAGATGGGGCTTTCGATCAACCGCTTCGAGAACTGGAAGTGGTACGCCTCCGACCGCATCACGCACCTGATGGGCAACGGGGTCCTCACGTTCCAGTACGACGGCAACGCGATGCAGGATTTCTTCACCGAGGCCGAGACGGTCTACTTCCACACGGCGGAGGAGCTGGCGGAGAAGGTCGCCTGGTACAATGCGCATGATGCGGCGCGCCGTCAGGTCGCGGCCGCTGGGCGCGCGAAGTACCACGCGCTCTTCGACGCGCGCCGCGTGCTCAAGTACATGGTCGAGACGGTCCGCGGCGAGGCGTCTTCCGAGCCGTACGAATGGGCGAAGGAGGTTTACCGCTGATGCACCTCGGGTGGTCATCGTGCGCCTATCCCCTCGACGCGGCCGATTTCGCGTCCGTGCCGGACTATGCCGGTCCCGCGATTCCCGCGGCGGACCTTCCGGACGACGAGGTGATCCTTCTCGTGCGCAAGGGCGAGGAGGACTGCCTGCTGCGGGGACGCGAGGCCGTGGGCGCGGCGGGCGACGGGACGGTGAACGTGCGCATCGTGTTCGTGCCGACGATCGGCAAGTGGAACATTCCCTTTGCGATGATCCGTTCGATCCGCGACAAGCGGCGCTTCAAGGGCTCGCGCGTCTATCATATCGCGCCGACCGCCATTCGGGCGCTGCGCGTCGAGCGTGCGGTGCGCACACTCGAGAATCCCCAGTCGCGCAGCGGCGTCGACCGCCAGGCGAAGATGGGCAAGCTCGAGGCCAGCCTGCGCGAGCACGGCTATGACGACAGCCGTCCGATCGACGTGATGCTCTGCCGGTCGCGCGGGGAGGATTCGCTCCGCCAGGGGCACCACCGCATCAGCGCCTGCATCGCCTTCGGCGTGCCGCGCATGGCGATCCGCTTCTCGGCGGCGGCCGCGCTGTCGCCGCGTCTCTGGAAGCTCATCGGCCGGGTGCCGATCCGCTTCGACGTCCTGAAGGGGGCGCTCGAGAGCTCGACGGGACAGGCCGTACGGCGCATCCTGCCGCTCGGGGACCGTCCCGTGCCGCGCCAGGTGATCGTCGTGCCCGAGCGGGGCGGACGGTACGTGCTGAACCTCGTGCAGGACCAGGACGTCACGGTCGGCATCGCCCGAGCGGTGATGCTGCCGGTGATGGTCGCGGGGGCGATTGCGCTCGACATCGCCGTCCTGAAGACGGCCTGCGGCGAGCGTTCGCTCGTCGCCTGGAGCCAGTTCGCCCTCGCGTTCCTCTCGTCCTCCGTGATGGCCGTCGCGGCCTTGCGCGAGCCGCGCGGACGCGCCGGCTACGCCGCGATGGCGTTTCTCCTGCTGGCGATGTCGGTCTACGAACTGCTGCGCGACGTCTTCGACATCGACGAAAGGGCGATCGGCCTGACGATGGCGGGGCTGTCCCTCGTCTTCGGCATCGCGTGCGCGACGCTGGCCCGGCGGACGTTCAGGACGGGACTCCGGCGCATCGCCTCGTCCGGCGGATTCCCGGCCCTGCCGTTCGGCTTTGTCTTCGTCCTCGGCGTCTCGAAGCTCGCCTCGAGCCGCGTCATCTGGGGTGCGCTCAGGATGACCGAGCACGACATCCGGACGGTGAAGCACATCGTCGAGGAATCGGCCGAGCTCTTCGGCTACGCGGTCATCGCGTCCTGGGCGCTCTCCTTCTTCCTCGAGCGCCTGGCCTACAGGGGGCGGCGCTGATGGTCCGGGACTTCGAGCTTGGCGACCTGAAGTCCGCCCTCGAGCGGGGCTTCGGCCTGGCGGTGCGGACGGTGACGCCGCTCGCGGGGCACGCGCACTCGCTCAACTTTCGCGTGGAGACGGCGGACCTCGTCTTCGCCGCGAAGTGCTTTCCTGCGGCGAAGGAGGCGAGGTTCGCCCGCCTTCTCGCGCACACGGCGTCCGTCACGTCCTCCTCCGCCGCAACGCGGCTCTTCGGCGGGAAGGTCCTGCCGTTCGGACGCTGGCAGGTGATCGCGCTCCGCTGGATCGACGGCGCGCGGCGTTTCCCGGACGAGCTGACGTCGTCCGAGACGGAGTCCTTCCTGCGCGCCCACGCGGCGTTCCTCGGGGGGCTTGTCGACGACGGCCAGGTCCTGCCGGTCCGGGACGGACTCGCCCTCAAGCGCGACCTCCTCGCGCGGC
>CAMEZU010000098.1 GCA_945947925.1 uncultured Verrucomicrobiota bacterium | reverse complement strand
CATGATTGACAAGGCCAACTCGGGTCACCCGGGTGCCCCTCTGGGCATGGCCGATCTTGCCGTTTCCCTTTGGCTCAAGTTCCTGAACGTGGCCCCGAAGGACCTCAAGTGGCCGGGCCGCGATCGTCTTGTCTTCTCCGGCGGCCATGCGAGCGCCCTCGTGTACGCGCTCCATCACCTCGCCGGCGTGGGCGGCGTGACGATGGACGAGCTCAAGACGTTCCGCCAGTTCGGCAGCCGTTGCGCGGGCCATCCCGAGCGCGGCGTGATGCCGGGCGTCGAAGTGACGACCGGTCCGCTCGGTCAGGGCATCGCGATGGGCGTCGGCCTGGCGCTCGCCGCCAAGAAGTCCAAGACCGCGAACAAGACGTGGGTCTTCTGCGGCGACGGCGACATGGAGGAGGGCATCTCCCACGAGGCCTGCAGCTGGGCCGGTGCGGCGAAGCTCGATGATCTCATCCTCGTCTACGATTCGAACGGCATCACGATTGAGGGCTCGACCGCGCTGGCGATGGCGGACGATACGAAGAAGCGCTTCGAGAGCTACGGCTGGAAGGTCTTCGCGTGCGACGGACACGACTATGACCAGATCGACCGCACGTTCAAGCGTGCGATGAAGACCGCGGGACAGCCCGTGCTGATCATTGCGACGACGCACATCGGCTGCGGCGCGCCGACGAAGCAGGGTACGAGCGGCTGCCACGGTTCGCCGCTCGGCGCGGAGGAGACGGCGGCGCTCAAGACAGCCTGCGGTTTCGATCCGGCGCAGAGCTTCGCCGTTTCGGAGGAGGTCTATGCGATGTTCGCGGATCGTGCGGCCCGTCTCAACCGCCAGGCCAAGCGCTGGCGCCGCGAGAATCCGAAGATCACCGGCGAGATGCCCGATCCCGACTACCACAAGATGGTCGAGGCGCTGCCGAAGTATGAGATCGGCAAGGCGTATGCGACGCGCAACATCTGCGGCGAGGTCCTGAACGCCCTCGCGCCGGTCGTTCCCGAGCTCGTCGGCGGTTCGGCCGACCTCGCGCCGTCGAACAAGACCTTCCTCAAGGGCTGCGGCGAAATCGGCGACGGCAATTTCGAGGGCCGCAACATCCACTACGGCATCCGCGAGCTGGCGATGACGGCGATGGTCAACGGCTTCACGGCCTTCGGCGGCTGGCGCGGCTACGGTGCGACGTTCTTCGTCTTCAGCGACTACTGCCGTCCGGCGATCCGTCTCGCGGCGCTGATGAAGCTCCCATCCATCTTCGTCTTCTCGCATGACAGCTTCTATGTCGGCGAGGACGGTCCGACCCACGAGCCGGTCGAGCAGCTGGCGGCGATGCGCGCGATGCCGGGCGTGACGACATTCCGTCCGGCGGACGCCACCGAGACGGCTTTCGCCTGGATCGAGATGATCCTCAACACGCAGGGCCCGAGTTGCCTGCTGACGACGCGCCAGAACCTTCCCGTTCTCGCGGGCGTCCGTCACGAAGGCGTTGCGAAGGGCGGTTACGTCATCTACGAGAGCGGCAGTCAGGGCCTTGACACGACGGTGTTCATCGCTTCCGGTAGCGAGGTTTCGCTTTGCATCGACGCGGCGAAGCGCCTGGCGGAGGAGGGCAAGCCCGTCCGCGTGGTGTCGGTTCCGTCGTACGAGCTTTTCCTGCGCCAGAAGCGCGACTATCGCGACGCGGTGCTGCCCGAGCTGATGAAGAAGCGTGTCATCGTCGAGGCGGGCTGTCGCTTTGGCTGGGATCGCTTCCGCATGGACTTCCGCACGACCCGTTTCGTGACGATGGAGGACTTCGGCGAGTCTGCGCCGTACAAGGTGCTGGCCGAGAAGTTCGGCTTTACGGTCGATAACGTCTACAAGGTGGCGAAGGAAATCGCCTAAGTCAAGAAAGGAGACATGTTGTCATGAGACCCGGATTCTGGCAGATTCTGATTGTCATCGCCCTTGCCGTCGTCCTGTTCGGTGCGAAGAAGATTCCCGAGCTGGCCCGTTCGATCGGCAAGGCGAAGGGCGAGTTCAAGAAGGGGCTCGCGGAGGGTGAGAAGGAGGACGAAGTGCCGGCCGACGAGCCCGAGGCGGAGCCCAAGAAGGTCGCGGAAAAGGTCTGATCGGGTGACCGACCTGATTCGAGAGCGGCTTAAGGCCGTTCCTCACCGCCCCGGCTGTTATCTCATGCGAGATCGCCGGGGTGTGATCATTTATGTCGGCAAGGCGAAGGACCTGAAGCGCCGCGTCTCGAGCTATTTCCGTCCGGGTGCGAAGCATCCGCCGAAGGTCCGGTCGATGGTGGATACGGTCTACGACTTCGAGTTCATGACCGTGAAGAACGAGGCCGAGTCGCTGCTGACGGAGGCTTCGCTCATCAAGAAGCACAAGCCGCATTTCAACATCCTGATGCGGGACGACAAGCGCTACCTGGCGCTGAGGGCGGACCCCTCGGCGGAGTGGCCGCGCTTCACCTGCGTGCGGATCGTCCGGGACGACGGGGCGCGCCATTTCGGCCCGTTTCCCTCAAGTCCCGTCGTCCGCGCCGCGAAGGACTTCGTCGAGAAGCGCTACGGCATCCGCGAGTGCGAAGACATCCTGCCGTGCGCGGAGACGCACGCGCACTGTCATGCGGACGTGATCCGCCGCTGTTCGGCGCCGTGTCTCGGAAAGATCTCGCAGGCGGAGTACCGGGCGCGCTTCGACGAGGCGTGCGCGTTCTTGGACGGGAAGCGCCCCAACGTCCTCGCCGAAGTCGAGGCGGAGATGCGCGTGGCCGCGGCGAAAGGGGATTTCGAAAAGGCGGCGCGGCTCAGGGACACGGTCTTCGCGCTCAAGGAGATGACGAAGGCGCACTTCGTCCGCAAGACGCCCGAAATGCGCGAGGCGGACGCCTGGCGCGGGTGCGAGGAGCTGGCGGCGGCGATCGGACTCGAGGAGCCGCCGCACATCATCGAGTGCGTCGACATCTCGAATCTCTTTGGCACGCACAATGTCGCCTCGCTCGTGGTGGCGCGGGACGGGCTTCCGGACGGACGCTATTACCGTCATTTCAAGATCAGGAGCTTCGAGGGCGCGGACGACCCGCGGGCGATGGCGGAGGTCGTGCGCCGGCGCTACGGACCCGACTCGACGCTGCTCAAGACCTCCCCGCGGGCCGACCTCTACATCTGCGACGGCGGCATCACGCAGTTGCGCGCGGCACGGGCTCTTTTTGCGGAGCTCGGTGTCGGGGATATCCCGACGGTGGGCCTCGCCAAGCAACAGGAGCTGCTGGTCCTGGACGACGGACGTCCCGACGTCTATCTCCCGCGCGACTCCCAAGCCCTGATGGTCATCACCCGGCTCCGTGACGAGGCCCACCGCTTCGCCATCACCTTCCACCGCAACCTCCGCGAGAAGACGATCCGCGAGTCGGTCTTGGACGAGATTCCGGGCATCGGCGAGGCGAAGAAGGTGAAGCTCCTCAAGACCTTCAAGTCCGTCTACGGCATCGCCCGCGCGACGGAAGTCGAAATCGCCCGTGCCGCCGGCGTCAACCCCACGGTCGCCGCCGCCGTCCGAAAGGCGGTTCTCGCCGTCACCCACAAGTCGCCAGACGGGAATACATAATTCTCAATGGCAAAGCTAACCGTACCAATGAGAATTATGTAACGATGAACGCGCAGGATGTCATCTTGGGGTCTCGGGTCGCTCATCTTCGCGAGCTAAAGACAGAAATTGAACGCCTTAAGTCTGAAAACGCGAAGTTACGTGCAGAGAATGAGGAGCTGAACCATCATCTGGACCTGGCGGCGCTTGCCGCCGAGGACCTGCGGGGACTGTCCCCGGACGGGAAGCTCGTGCTGGTCGACGGATGGAACCTCATTCTCTCGACGGACAAGCAGGCGAAGGATCCGAAGGAGCTTGTCGCGCAGATGAAGGCGTATCTCGAGGACCATCCGGCCGATTTTGCCTGGATCGTCTTTGACGGACCGAAGGAGAACGTCCGTCAGGAAGGGCGACTCAGGATCTCCTACACGGGAGGGACAGGTCCCCATCGTGCCGACCGCTTCATCACGGATTTCGTCAGAATGGCGCGTTTTCGCGGCGATCTCGCCCGCATCGAGGTCCGGACCCATGACAAGGACTTTGCCAAGGCAATCGCCCGGTTGCGGGGATGCTGAACGGAGAATAAGCTGATGTCACATCCTCTGACAACATCCACGACCCTTCTCCGCGAGCTGGCGGCGGATTCGCAGCATGCCCGATGGGGCGAGTTCGTGACACGCTACGAGCCGATGATGCGCGATTACCTGCGCGTTCGGTTTCCGACGGTCGATGCGGACGATGTCGTTGCCGAGACGTTGGTCGCCCTGGTGGACGTTCTGGCGGATTACCGTCAGTCGCTGTTTCTTAAAGTTCAAAGGGAAGAAGATTCAGAAGGCGTCCTATCGCTCTCTATTCAATTATTTCCGGTGGTTTCTGCTGACAGTGGGATTTGGAGTTTTTGCTAGCGCCTCCGGTACATCAAATCATGGGAAAGTGGAACAAGTGGAAGAAACGGATGCTGAGATGCAACAAGTTCAGTCCGAGAATGGCTCGAGTCCTGAGTCAGGTGATGCAGGCGGAAGGAATTCTGAACAGGTCGAAATGCATGAATATGAGGAAAGCATCGGACTTGTCTTGATTGGGTATCCGAAACTGTAGTGAAATACCGGGGGGCTCGAGCAGAGGCCCCCGTATGCGTGAGCGGAGGTCGGATGTCCTGCGGGGACCGTCCTCAGGAATCTGTCTCCAGGAATCTAGGATCCCCTGCACAGGAGGGTCGGGCTCCCACAGACTGCATCATTGACGACTGCCTGGTGGCGGGGCTGGGGAGTGGAAGATTGTTAGGCTTCGTCAAACGCACGAGTGTGTCCCTGTGCGAGGGCGAGAAGGTGTTTCTTCTGCGCGGTCGAGAAGGTCAGCAACAACAGCTGCTGCGCGTGCTTTAAATTCGACAGGGACGGAGGCTTCTCGATGGCGAACCGCCTGCGGACTGTTCTCCCTGCGAAACGCGAGAACTGCTGACGAGAAATCAAGTGACTTAGAATTGCGTCAGTACATCATTGATTTCTCGTCATTCATCTGCTATAATGGCGGACATGCAGAATCCGTTCAACTATCTTCAGTTTGCGCGCGGTGATCGATTCTACGACCGTTCGGAGGTTCGCAAGGACCTGCGTTCGCGCTTTTTAAGCGGACAGACGAATGTTGTGTTGTATGGTCCTCGGCGTTACGGCAAGAGTTCGCTGGTTGCTGAACTGACGGATGATTTGGAGAAGGAGGGGATTCCTTGTGTGACGATTGACGTCCTGAAGCTTCCGTCAATCTCGCTTTTCATCTCCGCATATACGCAGAAGGTCTATCGCAAGTTGGCGCCGATCAAGTTCGAGTTGCGTCGGCTGTGCGAGTTCTTGAAGAGCCTTCGGCCCAAGCTGACACTGGGGGCGAACGGCGAGACTGGCTTCTCGTTTGATGCCGTAGGGGCTGAAATCGGCTCTGAAGCGCTGTCTGAGGTCCTTGACCTGCCGCATCGGCTCCTGCCTAAGGGCAAGCGTGCGGTCATCGTCTTCGATGAGTTCCAGGAGGTCGGAGAGCTCCTGCCGAACGATCAATTCGAGCGCGTAATGCGGTCCGTCATCCAGAATCATGATAATGTCTCCTACATCTTCCTTGGCAGTCGTCACCACATGTTGCGCCGGATGTTCACGGACCACAACCGCCCGTTCTACAAATCGGCCCTGACGGTTCTGCTCGACAAACCGCCGCTGGAGGATAGTATCCGTTTCGTCATCTCCCGATTCAAGTGTGGCGGTATTACGATCGACAACTCTTGTGCTGCGCAGCTCGTTGCGAGGGCGGACAATATCCCGTACTTCATCCAGCAGATCGGTTTTGAGGTGTATCGCCAGACGTCGGACCGCGGGAAGCGGATGGTTGGCGAGAAGGCCGTTGTCGAAGCCTTCGAGAATCTTGCCGGTCTCAATCGTGACCAGTACGAGCAATTGATTCTTACCTTTTCCACAGCGCAGCGCAAGTTGTTGGTCGCGTTGGCGAAGGAGCGTACGCATGAATTCGACGAGTTGTATCGGAAACGGCATGAGCTTGGCCCATCCTCAACTGTTAATTCGTCGAAGCGCAAACTGATCGAAGACGGACATATCGAAGCATATGAAGGACTCAATGCCGTTGCCGATCCCTTCTTCGCCGAATACCTCCGCACGGTTTGATTGTCATTGTGATTGAAGACGGATAAATTATGGACTGTTCCCTCCTGGCCATGTGACTATTTGTCACACATTGTCCCACCTAATGTCCCACTGTCACACCTGGCGGTGGGACATTTGCTTTGGCACGGCGTTTGCTCATAACTCGTGTCGCCCCAGTAAGGCGGCAGATTAGAGAAGGTAAGATATGGCAAAAGTACTTGGTATTGACCTCGGAACCACAAACAGCTGCATGGCGGTGATGGAAGGTGGCGAGGCGACAGTCATCCCGAATAAGGAAGGTGCGCGGACGACGCCTTCGATCGTTGCTTTCACGAAGACGGGCGAGATCCTGGTCGGCCAGGCCGCGAAGCGTCAGGCGGTAACGAATCCGCAGTCCACAATCTACTCGATCAAGCGTTTCATCGGCCGCCGGTTCAGCGAGATGACCGATGAGATCAAGATGGTCCCGTACAAGGTGGTCGAGGCGTCGAACGGCGACGCGGCGGTCGAGGTGAACGGCAAGGTCTACACGGCGCAGGAGATTTCCGCGATGGTGCTCCGCAAGCTGAAGGAAGACGCGGAGGCGTTCCTCGGCGAGAAGATCACGGAGGCGGTCATCACGGTTCCGGCGTACTTCAACGACCAGCAGCGTCAGGCGACGAAGGACGCCGGCCGCATCGCGGGCCTCGACGTCAAGCGCATCGTCAACGAGCCGACGGCGGCGTCGCTCGCGTACGGCCTCGACAAGAAGAAGAACGAGAAGATCGCGGTCTACGACTTCGGCGGCGGCACGTTCGATATCTCCGTCCTCGACATCGGCG
>CAMEZU010000097.1 GCA_945947925.1 uncultured Verrucomicrobiota bacterium | reverse complement strand
TTTTGGAACACAGAGCCGTTGCTCCGCAACGGTGAGCGGAAAGTGTCCGATGAGTCTTCGCTCCGCCCCACACGGGGCCCGTCGGCTCGCCGAAGGAAGCTGACGCCCGACGCGAAGCACCCCTCCAGTCACCCTCGCCTTCGACGCCCGAAGGGCGCTCTGTGTTTCACCCATCGTCCGCCACGGATTCGCAAATCAGCACGAAGCCCAAATGGGGACCGTCCCCGTCGGAGACATCAAGCCTCTCAGATTGAAACCGCAGACAGACGCAGACGGGCTTCGCTCACGCTCGCCTTCCGTTCCGGCAGCGAAACCGGATAGATACTGCGGGGTCCCGTACACTTTAGGAAGGGTGACGCGAGAGTTTCTCATGCCGGGAGTTTTATCCCCAAGAAGATCTACTGCGGCAATCAAGTCTGACCCTCCCCCACGCGCGGGGACGACTCATGGCGAGAGGACCTCAGTCGTGAAGCTTACGAGCCGGGGTGGCAGGCCTTGCCGCCCGCCTTGCACATCGGGCACTCGGCCGCGGTCCAGGTCTCGGGCGTCATCTGCATGAGGGAGAACATCGGGATGCGGCCGAACTTCACCTTGCCGGCGCTGCGGTCGACGAGCAGGACGACGCCCGCGACCTTGCCGCCTGCGGCCTTGACGAGGTCGATCGTCTCCTGGACGCGGCCGCCCTTGGTGACGACGTCCTCGGCGACCACGTAGCGCTCGCCCTTCTTGATCTGGAAGCGGCGCATCGCGAGGACCGTATTCGGCTTGCCGGTCGCGTCCACGCCCTCGCCCTGGACCTTCTCCGCGAAGATGCACTTCACGTTGAGCTCGCGCGCGACCTCGTGTCCGACCAGGATGCCGCCCACGGCCGGCGAGATGACGCCGTCGATCTTCTTGCCGAGCTTGCCGCTCTTCACGGCCTGGCGCGTCACCTCGCGGCAGAGCTTCTCGGCGATGCGCGGATAGCGCAGCACGTTCGCGCACTGGAAATAGCGGTTGGAGTGAAGCTTGGAGCGGAGCTCGAAATGTCCCTCGAGCAGCGCGCCCGTGTCCTTGAATGCCTTGAGTACCTGTGCCTGAGTCATTTTCGTTTTTTCCTTTCAGTCGAGTTGAAGCAGTTCCTCCCGAGGGAAGACCGGCAGCGCCGGCGGAGCGTCCAACGGGGACAGCGTCTCCGGGTCGCGCGCCGCCAGGCTCGGCGGCAATGGCATCGCGGCATAGGCGACCGCCGCCGCCGGCGCCGGAGGAAGACGGTCCGACGCCTGCAGGACGGGCGTGGCGCGCTCCTCGGGCAGCGGCGCCATGAGCAGGTCCTCGCGCAGCGCGCGCACCCGATCGGGATCGGCGGAGAAGGACGACTGGACGATGTCGAACGCCCGCTCCTCGACGCCGTCCGCCAGTTCCGCGAACAGGCACGACGGCTCCGAGCGCCGCTCCTCCGCGACGATCTCCGTCCCGTCCCGCCACCAGGGGAAGAACCACGCCAGGGTCGCCGGCAGCATCAGGACCGGCAGCAGCGACAGCAGCTCGTTGCGCCAGCGGCGGCCCGGTCTCGGACGGACTCGCCTCATTCGAAGACGTCCCTCCCCTTCTTCTGCGCAAACTGGATGCGGCCGACTCCGCCGGTCCGCACGTACGCGCCGAAGCGGTGCAGGTGTCCCCAGCTGATGCGCCGGTCGGCAAGCGCCAGCAGCGCGTCCGCGCCAGGCGTCTTGACGCGGTCCCTCAACCGCTCCGCGAAACGCGCCATCTGCACGTCGTCGTCCAGCACGTACCGCGTGTCGTCGAAGAAGACGAGCGTCCCCTGCGGCGTCGGCAGCAGCAGCGCGACCAGCGACGCCTCCTCCAGGTCCTTCTGCTCGACGAGCCCCGCGTGGCCCTCCTCCGGCAGGGCGAAAAGCAGTCCCTCCGACGTCGTCAGCGTGCCGCCGAGGAGACAGATCATCTGGAAGAGAAGCCCGACCGTCAGCCACGGCACGGCGGCCGAGATCGGCCTGAGCCAGCGCGGCGCGTAGTCCCTGAGGCCGTAGGACCGGCGGTTCCGCCATCCCCAGGAAATCACGGACGCCCCCCCTTCATCTGGACGAAGCCGACGATCTCCGTCGCCGCCGCCTCCAGGTCGGACACGAGACGCTCGAGCCGCAGGCGGAGCGCGGCGTACATCACGGCGACGGGAATGGCCACCGCCAGGCCGAGCGCGGCCAGCATGATCGACGAGACCGCCGACGAGATCAGCTCCGCGCGCGGCACGATCTCATAGCCGCAGACGTGCTGCACGGTCTTCACAAAGCCGAAGAGCGTCCCCAGCAGGCCGACCAGCGGCGCGACATGGCCGATGATCGAGAGGGCCGCGAGCCGTCGGTCCAGACGGCCGATCTCCGCCCGCCCCTGCGCATCCACCGCCTCGCGCAACGCCAGCGAGGTGCCCTTGCGGTGGCGGATCGCCGCCGCCGCCACGCTCGCGACCGGCACCGGCGTGTCCTCGCAGATCGCGAGCGCCTCGGCCTCGTTGCCGCTCTCCAGCACGTTGATCACGCCCTTCAGGAAGTCCTGCCAGTCGATTTGCGCGCGCCGGAGCTCGAGCAGGCGCTCGAAGAAGACGAAGACCGCCGCGGCGGCCAGGACGACGAGAATCCAGAAAACGGGTCCGTAGGTCATTGCAGGCTTCCTTTCTTTTTCAACCGCTCGATCCGCCGCTTCGCCTCGGCCTCGACGGACCCGATGCCGCTCGCGACCACCAGGTTCAGCACCTTGAGCGCCTGGTCGTCGGCGCCCCGGCGCTCGAACTCGTCCGCGAGGCGGTAGGCCGCCCGGGCGAACGTGCCCTTCGACGCGTCGGAGTAGGCCACCCGCCGGCGCACACCCTCGCGGAACGCCAGCACGACCTCGGCATAGTACTGGTCGACCGCCTCGTCCTTCCGTCCCAGGCTCTCCAGGGTCCGGCCGATCTTGAACGAAATCTCGAGGCGGTCGTCAGGCGAGCGCGTGTCGCCGAGGAGCAGCGCCCGATAGCCGTCCAGCGCCTCCTGATACCGCACCGGATTGTCGGCGCCCATCACGAACTGCGCGTCCGCCTTCAGCCACCGCGCGCGGAACTGCTCGTCCATCGTCGCATCGGCCGCCAGGATCACCTTCTCGTAGACCTGGATTGCCTCGCCGTGCCGGGCGAGACGCACGAGCGCCTGGCCCTGGACCAGCCACGCCGCCGTCCGCTCGGGTGCCTCGGGATACGACTTCGTCAGGTGCGTCACCAGCTCGACCGCCGTCTTGCAGTCGCCCGCCGCCAGCGCCGCGCGCGCAGCCCAGGTCAGGGCCGACGGCGCC
Organism: uncultured Verrucomicrobiota bacterium; assembly: GCA_945947925.1. Classification (GTDB taxonomy): domain Bacteria; phylum Verrucomicrobiota; class Kiritimatiellia; order RFP12; family UBA1067; genus UBA1067. Next base: position 3,738 of record CAMEZU010000097.1, on the reverse strand, counting down.
CGCACGGAAGCCGGCGCCCGGTTCGTCGCGTAGTCGGCGAACAGCGCGCCGGAGGCGCGCCACTTGTCCGGCGTGTCCGCGTTGTTGTACGTGTATTTCGCCAGCCACAACGTCGCCTCGGCCCGAACCACGTCGTCCGCCGACTCCGCCGACAGCGCCTTCGCCTTCGCGACGGCCTGGCCGTCCTGCCCCTGCCCGTACAGGCAGAGCATCTCGAAATAGTCCATCCGCGGACGCTGCTCGGGCGCCCGCGCCGCCAGCTCGGCGAACTTCTTCTGCGCCTCGCCGAAGCTGAAATTGCGAAAGAGGAGCCGTCCCTCGGACTCGAGCTCCCGCAGCTCGACCTTCGTCTTGAGCACCCGTCCCGTCGGCGTGCCGGGGTACTTCTCCAGCACCGCCCTGAACTTCACCATGGAATCGGCCCCGCGGCCCAGCTCGGACAGCACCTCGCCCTGCGCCAGCAGCGCCCGCGCGATGTCGTCGTCCTTCGTCGCCGCCGCCTCGGCCCGGCCGAAGGCCGCGAGCGCCTCCTCGGTCTTGCCCTGCTTCCGCAGCGCCCACGCGTAGCCCTCCTGGACCGACACGTCCTTCGACGTCTCCGGCCACGCCTCCAGCGCGTTCCGGTACGCGTCGGCCGCCTCCTGCCAGGCCTCGCGCTTCATCAGCCCGTCCGCCATCGCCAGAAACGCCGCCTTCGCCCCGTCCGCATCCGGCGAGTCCTTCGCCAGTCCCCTGATCGTCCGAGCCCCCTCCTCAAACGTCTCCTTGTCCGCCAGCAGCGCCATGCCCAGCCGCAGCCCGACCGCCCGCCGGAGCGAGGCACTCCGGACGCGCGCCGACGCCTTCTTCAGCGACGCGGCGTCCGCCAGCTCCGTGGCCGCCGACGCCACGGCCCGCTCGTCCGCCGCCGCCGCGTCCAGCACCTTCCGCCACGCCTCCTTCGCCCCGTCCGCGTCGCCGCTCTCCTTGCGCGCCCACGCCACCAGCATCAGCGCCTCGACCTCGTCGGACGGGAACCCGCCCTCGAGGGAGATCTTCAGGACCTCGGCGGGACGCCCCGCCTGCCGCGCGAGTTCCGCCCGCAGCACCTGCGCCCGGCTTCCGACCGCCGCATCGGCGAAGCCGCGCCCCGCCAGCGCCGCCGCCGCGGCCTCCGACTTGCCGGTCCGCGCCAGCGCCAGCGCCCGATAGTAGACGAAGGCATCGCCCGTCTCGTCCGGATTCGCCTCCAGCGTCTTGAGCACGTCCTCCCAGCGGCCCTCGCGCGCGTAGCTCTCGACGGTCACGAGCTTCGCCTCGGGTCCCTCGACCTTGGCGGCATGCGTCCGCGCGACCTCCCACAGTCCGTCCCGCAGCGCCTCGCGGGCAATGTCCAGCTCTCCTGCGGAGACCAGCCCCGCAAGCAAGAGGACCATCAAAGCTACCACCGACCTATTCACGATCCCCCATTCGCGATTCCCTGATCAGATCTCACCGCCCATATAGCCCATCTCGGTCAGGAGTCGCTCATTCTTCATCCAGTTCGGCTCGACCCTCACCCAGAGCTCGAGCGCCACCTTGACGCCGAAGATCTCCTTGAGCTCGCGCTCGGCCCCCTGCCGAACCCACTTGATCGTCTGCGCCGCCCGGCCGATCACGATCGGCTTCTGCGACGCGCGGTTCACGAGCACGTCCGCCGTCACGTTCCAGCGGTTCGTGTCCTCGACAATCTTCTTCACGCAGATGCCGAGCTCGTGCGGCAGCTCCTGGTGAAGCCGCGCCAGGAACTTCTCGCGGATCGTATCCGCAATCGCCAGCTTCCGCGGATAGTCCGTGACGATGTCCTCCGGGAAGAGCGGCTCGCCCTCCTCCGCAAAGCCGAAAAGCGCGTCCAGAACCGGATTCGCCCCGCCCTCCGCCGAAGCAATGCACTTGACCCAGAGGGGGGCGGCCGAGCACAGAGGAGGTTTCGGAGGTTCGGGAGGTTCGGCAACTTCCAAAACCTTCTCAACCTTCTTCCGGGCCTCTTCCCAGGCGTCGCGGAACATCGTCTCGTAGAACGGCGACTTGTCGGCCTTGTTGAGGACGAAGACGACCTTCTCGGGACGCTCCCGCGCCACGCGCTCCATCCAGCCGATATCCTCGAGCTGCGGCTCCTGCGCCGCGTCGAAGACCACGCACAGGATGTCCGTCCCCGCCGAACTCCGCCGCGCCATGCGATTCAGGAGCTTGCCGAGCGTGCCCACGGCCTTGTGAAGGCCGGGCGTGTCGAGGAGAACGAGCTGACCGCGCGGATCCGCAACAATGCCGCGGACCGTGTTGCGCGTCGTCTGCTCGACCGGCGAGACGATCGAAACCTTCTCGCCGACGAGCTGGTTGACCAATGTGGACTTGCCCGCATTGGTGCGACCGACAATACCGACCACTGCTACCTTAGACATTCCGCAACTCACCGTTCATCGTTCATCCTTCATCGCTTCCGGATGGCCTTACGGGACCGGGAAGCCGGCGACCAGCACCGCCGCCTCGCGCTTCACGCGCTCCTGCACCGTCGTGTTGGTGATGTCGTCGAGGACGTCCGCGATCCAGGTGCCGATCTTGATCATCTCCGGCTCCTTCATGCCGCGGGTCGTCGCCGACGCCGTGCCCACGCGGATGCCCGAGGTCTTGAACGGCGACTCCGTGTCGAACGGAATCGTGTTCTTGTTGACGATGATGCCGGCCGCGTCGAGCGCCGCCGCCGCCTCCTTGCCCGTAATGCCCTTCGAGCTCTTCACGTCAACGAGGAAGAGGTGGTTGTCCGTGCCGCCGGAGACGATCCGGTAGCCGCGGTCCTGCACCGTCTTGCACATGACCTGGCAGTTCTTCACGACCTGCTGCGCATAACCCTTCTTGGCCTCGCTCATCCACTCCTTGAAGACGACCGCCTTCGCGGCGATGATGTTTTCGAGCGGACCGCCCTGCATGCCCGGGAAGACCGCCGAGTCGAGCGCCTTCGCCCACTGCGCCTTGCAGAGGACCATGCCGCCGCGCGGACCGCCCAGCGTCTTGTGCGTCGTCGTCGTCACGAAGTCCGCGTACGGGACCGGCGACGGATGCGCGCCGCCCGCGACAAGACCCGCGATGTGCGCCATGTCGACCATCATGATGCAGTCGACCTTGTCGCAGATCTCGCGGATGCGCTTGAAGTCGATCGTGCGCGGATAGGCCGAGGCGCCCGTGAGGAGGATCTTCGGCTTCACCTCGAGCGCGAGACGCTCGATCTCGTCGTAGTCGAGCATTTCCGTCTCCTTGTTGACCGTGTAGGGGACGATGTTGTAGATCTTGCCCGAGAAATTGACGGGCGAGCCGTGCGAGAGGTGGCCGCCCTGGTCGAGCGAGAGCGAGAGAATCGTGTCGCCCGGCTTGATCGTCGCGAAGTAGACGGCCATGTTCGCCGCCGAACCGCAGTGCGGCTGCACGTTCGCGTGCTCCGCGCCGAAAAGCTGCTTCGCACGCTCGATCGCCAGCGTCTCCGCCGCGTCGACCGGAAGGCAACCCGAGTACCAGCGCTTGGCCGGATAGCCCTCGGCGTACTTGTTCATGAGCACCGAGCCCGCCGCCTCGCGGCACGCGCGGGACGAGGTGTTCTCGGACGCGATCAGGTTGATCTCCGCGTCCTCCTGCTTCGTCTGGGCCTCGATCGCCGCGTAGACCTCGGGATCGTCATGCATGAGGCCCGAGCAATCCGAGAGACGCTGCGCCCGCTCGATCTTCCAA
>CAMEZU010000096.1 GCA_945947925.1 uncultured Verrucomicrobiota bacterium | reverse complement strand
GTCACGCTCGGCTATCTGAGCAATGTCGCGTCCCTCCTCCGGAGCGGACCGGACGCGCTCTCCCCGCTCGACGGGCGTACGCTTCTCGCGCAGAAGGTGAAGGAGTGGGCCTGTATGGGCGGCAACTTCCCGAACGATCCGGCGAAGGACAACGTCAACTTCACGCGTGACGCACCGGCCGCCGTGTTCGCGCTCACGAACTACCCGGGGCGCATCACGTTCGTCGGACGTGAGATCGGACACAACATCTTCATCGGCGACCGCTTTCACGAGCTTCCTGCGGCCAACCCGCTGAGGCGCGCGTACGAGCTTCATCGCGGGCGCTTCGGGACGAACTGGGATCACCATACCGCCGACCCGACCACGATCCTCTACGCCGTCTACGGCGCGGGCGAGCGGTTCGGCCGTGTCGAGGGGACGCTGCACCTTCAGCCGAACTGCGCCTTTACTTGGGATCCGTCCGTCCCGTCGAACATGTCCTACCTGACGCAGCGCGAACCGCGTACCGCAACGGCCCTAGCGATGGAGCGCCTGCTGATGCCCGAGCCGCCATAGCGCCGTCCGCCCGATGTGATATACTATACTGCATTGGCAATTTCAAAACACGGGAATACAGAGATGATGAAGATCGCAATCGTTGGTGCCGCAGGGCGCATGGGCAAGAAACTGATTGAACTCGCCAAGGAAGCCGACCTCGAGGTCGCGTACAAGGTCGACGTCGCCGAAGGGTATGAGAAGACCTGGGGCGCGGACTGCGAGGGCGTCATCGACTTCTCGTATCACGTGGGCGTTCCGGCGTCCGTCACCAAGGCGGCCGAACAGGGAATCCCGTACGTGATCGGCACGACCGGCATCACGGCCGAGGAGCAGGTGGCGGTCGATGCGGCGGCGACGAAGATTCCCGTCCTGCAGAGCGGCAACTACTCGCTCGGCGTGAACCTGCTCCTGGAGCTCGTCAAGAAGGCGGCGACGATCCTGGGTCCGCAGTACGACGTCGAAGTCGTCGAGATGCACCACAAGCACAAGAAGGACGCCCCGTCTGGGACGGCACTCATGTTGGCGAAGTCCGCGGCCGAAGGGCGCGGCGTCACGCTGGACGACAAGGCCGTCTACGGCCGTCACGGCGACCTCGGGGAGCGCCCGGCGGGCGAGATTGCGATCCACGCGCTTCGCGGCGGGTCCGTGGTCGGCGACCACACCGTCATGTTCGCGGGCGACCTTGAGCGCGTCGAGATCACGCACAAGGCGCAGGACCGCGCCGCGTTTGCCGCCGGCGCGCTACAGGCGCTCAAGTGGGCGAAGGGCAAGCCCGCTGGCATCTACACGATGCGCCATGTCCTCGGTTTCGACTGACGGATCTTTTTGGTATAATTGACATGTATGAAGCGGAAACTCGGTACTCTGTTCGGGGTCGCCGTTGTGGCGTCGTCAGTCTGCGTGCTGGCGTTCGTCAACAACCTGGCGGCCATCGTCAATTGGTGGCGGGCCTTTTTGGCGGCTGAGGGCGATTCGTCCCGATTTGCGGCGAAGGCCTCCGGATTCGTCTCTTGGCTCGATTGGACGGCGGTTGACTATTCGGCCGTGACGACGCTGATTCCCGCGCTCGGGTGCGTCTGTCTCACCGTGTCGCTCTATCGCATGCTGCGCGGACGGCGGGCGCAGGCGGACGACTTTCCGTTCTTCAGGGGGTCTGACCAGTTGAATGTCGCGTTGGGCCTGTTCGGTACGCTGTGGGGCATCATCGTGATCGGCTACTTCAAGCTCGACACGGTGTCGATGGCGGACCTGATGCAGTGTCTGCACACGGCGCTCTTCTCGACCCTCACCGCAGTCGTCTGGGTGTTCATGATCGACCGTCCTCTCGTCCGTCCCTATTTCCAGCGGCTTCTCAAGGAGGCCGAGCTGGCGGAAACGGATACGGGCGATCTTTCGGCGGCCGTCGAGCGGCTCGTCGTGCGCCTCGGCGAGGCGTCCGATGCCTTCGACGCCCGGCAGAAGGCGGCGGATGCCGCGTTCCGGAAGCGTCAGGAGGACTTCGAAAAGGCGTTCGAGGCGCGGTTCCAGTCCTATGAGGACGCCGCGCAGAAGCGGCTCGCGTCCTACGAATCCGCGCAGGCCGCGCGCCAGGCGGACTACGCGTCGTCCGCCGAGGCCCGCCAGAAGGCGGCGGATGCGGCGTTCGAGAAGCGGATGTCGGCCTACGAGGCTGCGTTCGAGGCGCGCCAGAAGGAATATCACGAATTCTTCCTGCGCCGGATCGCCGAACTGGAGAAGCGCGCCGACGAAGAGCGTTCGCGCGCGGATGCGGAACAGGAGCGGGCCGACCGCGTCGTCAAGAAACTCGGCGCCGTCGCCGACGCTCTGCGGTAAGGAGTTCCGCCGATGACCGAAGCCGACAAGAAGGCGCTTCTGCGGATGACCGGCGGCGGACGGCCCCAGGGGGCGTCCACGGACGACCTTCAGGGACTTCTCCTGCAGGTCGTCTTCGCGCTCCTTATGATCTTCATGATCGCCTACTTCATCTTCGTCGCGTCCGCGAAGAAGGTGCAGGAGGAGCAGATGCTCGACCTCAACCGCCAGAAGCTCGTGCTGGCGCTGGACAAGGTGGTCGAGGACCACCGGATCCGTTACGGACTCAACGCCCTGATGACGCAGGGGACTGACGGTTCGCGCGTGTTCGACGCGGACGAGCACGTGAAGGGCGGACGGCTCGCGCTGTCGCCGGCGGCGAAGTCCGCCTTTTCGGCCGGCAGCGCGGCGGCGGCGTCCGACTATGCCGATCCCGCGACGTTGCGCGACAGCTGGCGCACGGAGGTGCTGTCCGCCGCCGACCTTCTGGACCGCAACCTGACGGCGGACGAAAAGACCTGGCTGGATGCGGCGATTGACGAGCGCATCGAGACGGTCCGCCTCGACACGCGCGGCGTCCAGCGCGCCCTTGCGACGCGGCTGCAGTTCGCGCTGATCGAAAATCCCGAGGGCCTTGGCGAGGCGGCCGATGCGGGCGCGCTCGCGGACCTGATCAAGAGGAAGTCGCTGGAGCTTGTTAAGGAGGCGATCGGCGGGGAGGTTTTGCCATGACGGTGTCTGTTCTTCTGCTGGCGGCCGCGCTGAGCGCCGGCAATGCCGAGTTCAATCGGACGGCCGCGGAGGGCGCGGCTCGGATTTCGGCCGCACGCTTTGCGGCCGAGATGGTCCGCCGAGGACCGGATGCCGACGCGCTCGCGAAGGCCATGCTGGACAATCCCGACGCCTGCGCGTCCCGTCGGGCGGCCGAAGGCTATTGCCGCGATCTCTTCGAGAAGTCGTTTGACAGCACGTTCCTGGCGGAGGCGACGGCCATCCGCCGCCGACTCGGACTGGACGACGCCTTCGTCCTGCGCCTGAGCGACCGCGACCTCGAGGCGCTGCGCGCCGGTTTTGCGCCCGCATTCGAGTCCGCCCGAAAGACCGCGGTCGCCGAGCAGGCGAAGACGCTCGCGGCCACGACGCGTCCGAGCGAGGAGGAGTTCGAGTCGAAGGACGAGGTCGACCTGCGGCGCGAGATGACCGAACGCGTCCTTGCCGAGCAGAAGACCGCGGTCTTCGAGGAGAACCGCCGGTATGTCTCGGAGGAACTGGTCGCGCCGATCATCGCGAGCGGCTGGGAGGAGCGCAACCGTCAGGGCGAGTACCTGCGTCGGGCGCGCACCGAGTCCGGCGCGCCTGCACGGCTTGCGCAGGAGCTGGTGCGGAAGCTTGAGGCGAACGTCGCCGACCACAACCGCGGCCTCGTGCCGACGAAGGCTTGGGGCGTGTTCCCGTCCGTCCGCGCCCGCGAGGTGCCGGCGCAGGTCGAGCGGCGTCTGACGGACCGGTTCGTCCGCCAGGTCGAGAGCGAGCAGGTCGAGATTTCGGCGGAGGACATCATGTCCGCCATGGCGAAGGATCCTGCCGCGCATGCGAAGGCCTCGGACAGCGAGAAGGCGTTCGCCGCGACCTATTCCGGGAGGATCCTGGACCATGCGCTCGAGCGGGCGCTCGCCGACGTGCCGGCGGAGGACCGTGCCGACCTACAGGCGTTCCTGGGTCCGCGGCTGAAGGCCGAGGCGTTCGGAAAGGCCGTGGATCGCGTCGTACGACGGGAGGTGCGTCCGAAATGGAAGGCGGCGCGCGAGCAGGTCGCGAAGCGCCTGGCGGCAACGACCTGGCCGACGCTGGCGGACAGAACGTGGTTCCCGGGGGCTGAGCTGGCGGACGCGGTGTCCGCGCGCAGCGACTACGGCGAGGCGGTGAAAGCTTGGCGGAAGCTGTCCGAAATGGCGTCCCTCGCGCGGGCCGATGCGGACAAGACGCTGCTGGAGGAGTCGCAGCGGGAGGCGGACGCTCGCGTTGCCGAGGCGTTCGAGCGGGCGCGCAATGCGATCGCCGCGCAGAGCGGCATTGTCGACGACGTGCATCCGGACGTGCTCGCCGAGGCGAAGAAGAGTCCGACGGACCTGAAGGCGGTCGAGGGCCTGCTCGTGGAGGCGACGGACCGCCGCTGGAACGAGCGGCGTCTGGAGGTGCTGTGGCCGAAGGGGGAGCGTCCCGCCAATGCGAACGACCAGCACGCCTCCCTCTTTCCGAGCGTCCTGAAGAAGATCGAGCTGGTGGCGCGCCAGATCCTGGAGGAGGTGGCGCAGGAGCAGCAGGCGAAGCAGGAGGAGCAGAAGCCCGAAGAGGCCAAGCCCGAGCAGCCGCCGGAAGAGAAGCCTGAGGAGCCGCCGCCGGAGGAGACGCCTCCCGACGAGGAGCCGCCGGAAGACGATCTCTTCTCCCTCTCGGTCAAGCGCACCGGCAAGGGCCTGGAGATCAAGCTGCTGCAGGGCAAGAGGGTCGTCCAGGAGTCTTTCGTCCCCGCGAAGGCGAACGATTTCAGAAAGGCCATGGAGGCGCTGACGGACACGCTCTCAGAGAAAGTCCTGAACCTCCGCTGAGTACGGACGATGCCGCTTCACTTCGAGCGATTGTCAATGTCGCTGACACATCGGGACGGGCCTTCGGAGGTGCTGGTGGCGGCTCGGGTCGGGTGGGCTTCCGTGAAGGCCTGCTGGCTGCCGATGGTGGTGCTGTGGTTCCTGTCCGTGGCCACCGTCGTGTCCTACTACGGCTGTCCCGGTTTTGCCGCGATGCTGGAACCGCTGCGGCGCTGGCAAGTCGAAAGCGGCTGCCTCGCATCGTTCCTGAGTCGCTTCTTCTTCTGCGGCGTGTTGCCGGGTGTCTTTCTCGTGACGGTGAAGTCGATCCGTCCGAAATACGCCTATTGGTCCGCGCTCGCCCAGGGACTCTGGGGCGGATTCGGCGGAATTGTCTACGATTTCATCTATCGTGGACAGAGCTGGCTTTTCGGCGACGGGACGGACGGGCAGACCCTGCTGGTGAAGATGCTGGTCGATCAGTTTGTCATCACGGTCGTCTATGCCGCGCCGGTCAATGCCTGTGTCTACTTCTGGTTCTCGCGCGATTTCTCGTTTCGCCGTTTCAAGGCCGAGTTTCCGCGTCCGTTCCTGACGCGCGCGCTGTTGCCGAATCTCGTCACCAACTGGTGCGTGTGGATTCCCGTCGTGACCGTAATCTACGCTTTCCCGCAGCAGCTTCAGCTTCAGGTCTCCGGCTTTGCCTGCGCGTTCTGGACCTTGACCTGTCTGCAGATCAGCAGCCGATCCCATGCCAAATGAACTTCGGCGGGACGTCTCAGCTCCGCCGGTAGTCGGACATGGTCATGCCGAAGGTGCTTCTGAAGAGCGTCTTCAGATGTGACGGCGAGTTGAATCCGCAGAACGGTCCGATGTTGTCGATGGGCATCGTCGTCTTCCGAAGCATGTCCTTGACCTTCTCGAGCCGCATGGCCTGGATGTCCGCAAGAACCGTGCGCCCGGTGACGGCGCGGTAGTTCTTCTCCAGCAGACGCGTGGAAACGCCAAGGCTTGCGGCCACGTCCGGTACGGAGATCCCCGCCGTGGCATGTTTGCGAATGTACTCTCGTGCGGCTGTCACGCGTCGTGCGGTGCCGTTGACGTCGGCGGTCGAGAGGCGTTCCACGGCGCCCTTGAGGCTGAATTTCAGAACGGTTCGCGTCGCGACCTTGGATCCGGTGAGGATCCCGTAGAGGAATTCTGCCGCGGCAAATCCGCCGGCTTCGAAATCGGGTGCGATCGATGAGAGCGACGGGAGCGTGAGCTCGCAAATGTAGTTGTCGTCATCCACGCCCAATACCTGGATCTGATCGGGAACGTCGATCTTCGCGAGGCGGCAGGTGTCCAGGACTTGCTTGGCGCGCGCGTCACAGGCCGCCCAGATGCCGCAGGGCTTGGGCAGGTTGAGTAGCCAGTCTGCGAGGGCTCGTTCCTGGGTTCGCCAGTCTGCCGCGGCGGGCGCGGTGAAGGTCAGCAGGCGCTTTCCGCGATCCTTGAGCGCGGCCTGGAAAAGTCTTCTCCTCGCTTCGCTCCATTTGGCCTTTTCGGGCGTACCGACGAAGGCAAACGTGTTGAGGTTCTTGCCTAAGAGGAGATCAGTCGCAGTGAGGGCGAGCTGTCGTTCGTCGGTCGTGATCGTGGCATACGGACGGTGCAGGTCGGCTCGCGGCGTGGTGTTCACATAGACGATGGCGCGTCCGGCCAGATCGGCGAGCGTCTCCCGTGTGCAGGTCTGGCTGGAAGCGTCTATAATGAGTGCGTTCGGCTTCCAGGCGCGGTAGTAGTCGTTGGGCTCGCAGGAGGTGAACTGTACCTCGAGATCACGGTGTGCGGCTGCAAACCGCAGCACGCCGCTCGTCATGGCGCGTGAAGCCGTATGACGAAGGTCGAGCTGGACAAGCATCCTGAATGCTAGATTATTCTTCATATCTTCATTTTAGCACAAATCGGCTTGCCGGGCATAGGGGTCAGGCGTGGCTCATTTAAAAACCGCCGCATGGTAGCCCATGCCGCGAGCTGTTCAAGCCGCAGCTGGGGTCGCCCGCCGTTGGTCAGCCATTGGCCTCATGGTTGACTGTAATTGCGGGCGGGCGAATTGTTCAGCATCGTCCGCCGGTGTCCATCATTGTCCAGCAT
>CAMEZU010000095.1 GCA_945947925.1 uncultured Verrucomicrobiota bacterium | reverse complement strand
TACCAACTATACCCACTTGTGTCAAGCAGGACCCTTGAGCGGTTGTACTCGGTCAGTCAACACCGCTGGCGCGGTGTTGACTGACCGAGTACCTCAACTGGCGCGGGGCAGGGCGACGCGGTTTCCGGGGAAGAAACGGACGCGTCCCTTGAGGCGAAGCGCCATGCACAGCGCATTCACCTTCGCCGCAGGGAGCTTCGTCAGCTGCACGAGCCGGTCCATCGAAACGCCCTCGGCGTCCACATGCTTCATCACCAGCGCCTCCTCCAGGCTGAACGGCGGCGGCGGACAGGCCGCGCGGACCGCAGGCGCGGACGCCTCGTCCCGCACTGCGTCGGCCTTCTTCGCCTTCGCGCCCGCCTTCTTCGCCAGCGGCTGTTCGAGTCCCGGAAGAAATCCGCACAACTCCTCCTCGACGTCGCGCGCATGGCGCACGAGCCGCGCTCCGTCGCGGATCAGCGCGAGGCACCCGGCGGACGAGCGGCTGTCAACGCGTCCGGGGACCGCCATCACCGTGCGTCCGAGATCCGCCGCAATGCCCGTCGTGATGAGCGTGCCGCTTTTGGGCGGTGCCTCGATCGCCAGGACCCCTTTCGCCAGCGCGGCCACGACGTGGTTGCGCTGCGGGAACGTCTGCGTGTCCGGCGTGCGGCCGAACGGGAACTCGCTCACCACCGCGCCGCCCTTTCGGACCATCTCACGCGCGAGTTCGCGGTTCTCGGGCGGATAGAACTGGTCGAGTCCAGACCCGAGGACGCCGACCGTCACGCCGCCCGCGTCCAGCGCGGCGCGATGGGCCTCCGCGTCGACGCCGAGGGCGAGTCCCGACAGGATCATCCAGCCGTTCGCCGCCAGGTCGTGCGCGAACTTCGCCGCCTGGTCGGCCCCGTACGGCGTCACCCGCCGCGTCCCCACGATTGCCACGGCCGGCTTCGACAGCGCCGCGACATCGCCCTTCACATACAGCGCAAGAGGCCGGCCGGGCGCCGTCCGCAACATCTCGGGATAGGCCTCGTCCGCCGGCGTCACGATCGTCACGCCGAATTTCTCGGCCTTCTTGAACTCCGCCTGCCAGTCGACTTCGCCGCCCGTCCGCGACACCTTCTTCGGATAGTTCTCCCAGGCCGCCGTCACCGACCCGAACTGCTCGACGAGCTGTCCGACCTTCACCGATCCGACCTGCTCCGTCAGGTTAAACGCCACATACGCCTCGCGATCCGTCATTCCCACTTGCATTCTCCCGGCACTTTATGATATACTTTCTTTCCGTTGACACGGCCCCATCGTCTATCGGCTAGGACACGAGCTTTTCATGCTTGGTAGAGGAGTTCGACTCTCCTTGGGGCTGCCACTTCCCAAATGTAGAATGAAGAATGAAAAATGGAGAATGAATTTGGTTTCATTCTCCATTTTCAATTTTTCATTTTCAATTCGCCGTCGGCTCAGCCCTGATGAGCCTTCTTGATCGCCTGCGAGACCGAGAGCATGCGCTCGGAGAGGTCCTCGAAGCCGACATCCGACGAATAGACGTCCTTGTAATACTGGTAGGCCTTCTCGAGGTCGCCGGACGCCTCGGCGCACAGGCCGAGCTGGTAGACGACCTTCTTCTTGAGATCGTCCATCGTCGGCAGCGCGTCACGCGCCGTCTCGAGCTGCATGACCGCCATGTCGGTCTGATCCTTCTTCAGGAAGCACATCGCGAGATAGTAGAGCGCCCACAGGCGGTCCTTCGGGGACTTCTGGGCGAGCTGCAGATGCTCGAGGGCCTCGTCGTAGTACTCGTAGGTGTAGTACTGGACGCCGAGCTCGTAGCGGAGGTGCAGGTCGTTCGGATAGCGCTCGACGCGCGAGGCGAGGTCGTCGAACACGAACTGGTTCTTGTCGCCCTCGAGCGCGGCGGCAGTCTCTTCGTCTCCGGCGGCGCGATAGAGTTCAATCTGCTGGTCGTAATACTGGATCGTCGTCTGCGAGAGCATGCGGTCGAGCTCGGGGTCCATCGAACCGGCGGCCTCGATCGCCTCGTTGAGGCACTGGATGGCCTCTTCGTAGCGCTTGTTCTGGTTGTAGAGTCGCGCCAGCGCACGCCGCGCGTTCATGTTCTTCGGCTCCTTGGCAATCTGCTCGAGCTTCTCCTTGATGAGCACCTCGGCATCGGCGTCAGTGACAACCGCCTTGTTCGCCGCGTCGAGCTTCTTCGCCTGCTCCTTGTTGGCGATCAGGTTCTGGAAGCCGCCCTTCTTGCCTGCGGTCTGCTCCCAGCCGGCGTTCATCGTCGCCTTGGCCTCGGTGTTCTTCAGCTTCGTCAGGATCTCCTGGTCGCCCGGCTTGGCCTCGGCGAGCTTGCGGTAGGCGTCGCGCGCCTTGTCCCACTTCTGCGCCATCTGGTAGTAGGTGGCGACGCGCTCGAGAAGCGCCGGATCCTTGTTGCTGCACTCGTAGGCGGCCTCAATCGTGATGGCGGCGTGGTCCGTCTTGCCGGCCGCCTCGGCGGCCTTGACCGCCGCCTCAATGTTGTCGCCGTCAAGCGGGTTCTTGCAGAGAAGCTTTTCGGCCGCGGCCATCGCCTCCTCGCCCTGCCCCTTCTTGACAAGGCTCATAATCTTGTTGCGGTCCATCATGTAGCCGAGCTTCGCACCGAAGCCGACCTTGCCGTTCTGCTGAAAGTTCTTGATCTGCGCGATGCGCAGAAGCTTGCGGGCCTCCAGTCCGTCAGGCGCCGCCGAAACGGCCTCCATCAGCATGTCCACCGCAAGCTCGTATCGGCCGGATTCCAAAGCCTGACGTCCGCGGTTCGTGAAATTCTGAGCCTTCTGTGCCAAATCAACTGCCATAACGATTGTCGGGAGTAGGGGTTAGGGGGTAGGGGTTAGGGAGTAGGGAGTAGGGGTTAGGGAGTGACGGCGAGGCGGCTGTCGTCGCCCAGCTGATCGAGAACACCCTTCGCCTTGTAGGTCTTGAGCATGAAATGCGTCGCCGTGGAGAGGACGCCGTCGATCGTCGAGAGGTCCTGCGCGACGAACTGCGCCACGTCCTGCAGGCTGTCGCCCTTCACGAAGACGAGGAGGTCGTAGCCGCCCGACATGAGGAAGCAGGCCTCGACCTGCTCGAAGCGGGATACGCGTTCGGCGATCTTTCCGAAACCGCAGTCGCGCTGCGGGGTGATCTTCAGTTCAATGACAGCATGCACGTCATTCATGACCGATTTCCTTTGCAATCGAGGGCTGTTTATCATTCTTCGACAGGACCGTCAGCACGTCGTCGACAATCTGCCGCGCCAGGTCCTCGCCCAGGCGTCCGGAGGCGTCGCGTTCTCCCGTGACGACGTCGTCGTTCACGAGGAAGGTCGTGGAAGCCGAATACTTGCGGTTGTCGATCAGGATCCGGTTGTTGCGCCGGTCGATGACGCTGACAACAGCCGCCGCCGAGAAGCGGTGCTCGCGCGTGCGCGCCCCCGTCCGCCGTTCGTAGGCGACGGTCGCCGACGAGGCCTTCTTCAGTTCGCCGACGACTTCGACCGCGCAGTCGTCGGACGACGCGATGCGGAAGGTGCCCTCACGCTGGAATTCGCGCAGCACCTGCCGCGTGACGACGGACCCGAGCCCCGTCACGTCGCTCGCGTTGCGGAAGACCGGAACCGCGACGGACCGCATGTCCTCCGGCACGGAACTCCGCCAGGCATACGACTGGCAACCGGCGAGAACCGCCGCCAGGACCGGGACAATCAGCTTGAAAACCTTCATTTCTCCTCCTGCTGAAGCGTGAGAAGGCGCGCGCGCGCCTCGTCCGCATGAACGCCCGCCGGATACTCGTTCAGGAACCGCTCGTAGGCGTTGATCGCACTGCGGCGGGTGCGCGTGCGCGAATCGTAGAACTTCGCCGCCGCATAGGCTTCGTCCTCAATCAGGGCGTTGGCCTCGGCCAGCCAGGCCGTCAGCGCGGTACGGAACTCGGAATCGGGACCGCTGAGCTGCGCCATCTTCAGGAACGCGATCGTGTCCTGGCAGCGCGAGCGATTGTAGGGATGGTCGGAGAGGACCTTCATCCGCGCCGCCGCCTCACGCTTCAGCGCGACCTTGGCCTCGGGCGTGCCGGCATAGCGGTTGCGCAGGTTCTCGTAGACCTCGATCGCCCGCTCGTAATAGCCCTCCTCCTCCCGAAGCTCGCCGACCGTCAGCATCGCCTCGGCCACGTAGGGCGCGCCCGGCGCGCGGCGCACGACCGCCTCGAACGCGCGGCGCACGTCCGTCGTGTTCGCAAAGGGGAAGAACATGATCCGCTTGCCCGCCTCGCGCATGCGCTTCGCCGTCTCGTAAAGCCGGGCGGCGATTGCATCGTAGTCGCACTGGGCGGAATAGAAGTCCAGGAGGTACTTGTACTCGGCAAAGGCCTGGATGTAGTCGCGCGCCTTGCCGTATTCGAGGTCGGCCAGCGCCTTCTGCGCCACCGCTGCCTCCGGGGCCGACGGCCACTGGGCGACGAGCGCCTCGTAGGCCTTGCGGGCGGCACGGATCGAGTCGTCGGCCTCGCAGGCCCTCGCCCACGCAAGCTGATCCGACGGCGTCTCCATCTTAGGACCGCTCCACCAGAAAAGGCCCGGCTCCTTCTGCGGCGTCGCCAGGATGCCGGCCTCGCTGTCGAAGCCGGGATACGCATCCGTCGCATAGTGCGTGCCCGGACCCGGAATGGCCGAGACGGAGGCCGCGAGAAGAACCGCGGCGAAGAGGGTCAAGTGTTTCCGATTCAGAATCATAGCATTATTATATCACACCTTGGGCGGAGGGGGAAGCCTTCCGTTATCCAGAAGGTCGCGGATGATCATCTTCACTTCCGTGTCGAAATCGCCCTTGAGCATCCATTTGAGGAAGTTCGGCTCGTTGAAGCAGAGCTTCTTGAGGGACTCGCCCTTCTTCTTGCCGAAGTTCACGGTCAGCTCGCCGTCCTTCCAGCGCAGCGTGCCCATGCGGTCCGCGTTGAGCGGATCGTGCGGCACGAGATACTCGTCCATCTCGTCCACCGTCTGCGGCAGGTCGGCGTACTTCGCCATCTGAGCCTTCAGCACCTCAAGCGTCGCACGCGCGTCCGCCTCCGCTCCGTGCGCTCCCGCGTGGTCGCGTCCGAGATAGAACTGGACGGCCGCGGAGAGGTCGCGCGGCTCCTTGCGATGGTAGATGCGCTGCACGTCGACGTGCTTCCGGGCGGTCGGCGCGAAGTTCTTCCCGACGCGCGCGAACTCTTCCTCAAGACACGGGATGTCGAACCGGTCGGCATTGAAGCCCGAAAGGTCGCAGCCCTCGAAGAAGGCAAAGATCTCGTCCGCCTTCTCCGCGAAGGTCGGACAGTCCTTCACGATCTCGTCCGAGATGCCGTGAATCGCCGTCGTCTCCGGCGGAATCTTCACCGTCGGATTCATCAGCCAGCACTTGCTGATCTCCGTCCCGTCCGGCATCACCTTGATCGCCGCGAGTTCAATGATGCGGTCCTTGCGCGCCGCCACACCCGTCGACTCGATGTCAAAGACCACCAAAGGCCGTTCCAATTTCAGCATACCACCCATCCTCAATCCTACTTCCTCATTTCTACACCCTACACCTACACCTTACACCTACTCCCTACCCCCTACACCTGCACCAGCAGGTCGTTCCTGTACAGCGCTCGGATCGCGTCGCAATCGAGCGTGTGTCCCGCCCGGTAGCTCACGACCGTGCCGACGAAGCGGTGTTCGCCCGTCAGCGCCAGCGCCGCCATAAGGTCCAGCGTCGCCCGATGCCAGACCGGCTCCAGGAACTTGCCGTTCACCGGGAAGCGCGGCTCCGTGTAGAAGCGCTTCGGTCCGTGGATGAGGATGTTCTTCAGGTTGTAGCCCCAGTTGCGCGTCGCCGCGAAGAGCTTGCCGACCGTCTTCGCCAGCACGAACTGGCGGTGCGTGGCGTTCGTCCGCGCGTAGGCCGCGTAGCGGAACGTCTCCGGCGTGACGTCAAAGACGACGCGCTGGTTGCCGATCACCGTGTTCCAGGAAATCGCACAGTCGATGCGCAGATTCCGCTCGCCGTCCTCGGCCGGCAGGAACAGCAGGAAGTCCCCGCGCTTGCCGCCGAACGCGACCGGCTCGCGGACCGTCACGTAGGTCGCCTTCTCCTTCGTCGGCACGATGCGGGCGAAGTCGACGGTCTTGACGAGCGGCACGGACGAGTCGACGAAGAGCGGCGGATCGCCGGACGAGACCTTCAGGAGCACGTTGTCGACCCCGAGGCCCAGCTTCAGGGCGATGATATGCTCGACCATCCGCAGGTAGTTGTGCGGAGAGCCGGACCGCAGCACCAGGTTCTGGGCGCTCGTCCAGAGATTCGAGATGTCGACTTTCGTGTCAAGCTGCTCGGGCAGGTCCATGCGGCGGATCCACCACCCCGGCTTCTTCGACGGCGCAAAGGCGATCGTCTGGTTGGCGCGCCCGTCGAACGTGCCGACATCCGTCACCTTCGCCTCGCTCGCCAGCGTGAAACGCTCCGGACCGAACGGGCACACGCGACTCTCCGCCAGCCGCATCTCGTCGACAGGCTGGTCCTTAAACCGCTCGTAGGCGGCCCGAATCGATGCCTCGCTGCCGAAAACCGTCTTGCCAATCTTGTACTCTAACATAGACGAATATTATACCAAAAAGGCCGACATCCTATTTGATGCGGCATCAGAACATCTTTTGATGCGGCATCAGAACATCTTTTGATGCGGCATCAGACGATAAAGACAAGAGGAGCACCGAACGGTGCTCCCCTGTCGTCTGAACCGTTCGAGGTCCGCTTACTTGCAAAGCGTGTAGAGAACGCCCGCGACGACTGCGGAACCGATGACGCCCGAGACGTTCGGACCCATCGCCTGCATGATGATGAAGTTCGTCGGATCGTTCTGGAGCGCGACCTTGTTCGAGACGCGCGCCGCCATCGGGACGGCCGAGACGCCGGCGGAGCCGATGAGCGGATTGACCTTCGTCTTCGAGAAGATGTTCATGATCTTCGCCATGATGACGCCCGCCGCCGTGCCCACGCAGAACGCGCAGAGGCCCAGCGCCAGGATGCCGAGCGTCGTGCCCGAGAGGAACTTCTCGCACGC
>CAMEZU010000094.1 GCA_945947925.1 uncultured Verrucomicrobiota bacterium | reverse complement strand
TCCTGCGCCTTCGCGTAGTCGAGGATGGCGAAGAAGTCGAACGTCTCGCCCTTCGCAACACGCTCGGGCGCGAGGCCCGGCTTGAGCGGATCGCCGAGGTGTTCCTGTCCGTACCAGCCGCAGTCCAGCTCGATGTACTGCATGCCGTTCCGCTTCGCGAAGTCGACCGCCGCCTTGCCGACGCCGGTGTCGAGCTTCGCAACGCGCAGCACCTTGCCGGGCTTGATGCACGACGTGTCCGCGATTTCGTTCGGCGCGTTGAGGGCGTCCATCAGCGCCGGCTGCGCGTTCGCGAGCGCGACCGGATCCTTCGCGACATGCAGGTAGCGCCACGGCGTCACGTACGGCAGCTTCACCGTCGCCGGACCCTCCAGCAGCGTCTTCACCTCGCCGACCTTCTCACCACTCGCGAAGCGAATGCGCGCAAAGTCGAGACACCCCGCATCGCCCAGCGCCGCGACGAAGTCCGAACCTTCCACGACGAGCGGCGACTCGGCCGTCCCCGGATACGAGGTCGCGTAGTTGTGCATCTCGCCGATGCCCGCCGCAACCGGTGCAAAATCGGGACGCGCCTTCATCGCGGCAATCGTCGACAGGGTCTGCGGCACGTATTCACCCTGCGCATGGCTCACCGGCCAGCAGCGGAGATCCTTGCCGAAGTCGAACGTCCAGGTCTCGTCCTGCAGCGTCCGCGTCCCTTCACCCGAAAACTTGACGCGCCAGGCGACGCCCTCCGTCAGGTTCGTCGTCTCGATGACCGCCCCGGGCCCGTAATCGGGCGGCGTCACGGTGCACACGGTCCGTCCCGCCGGCCCCTTCACGGCAAGCGATCCGTCCTTCAGCGTGTACGTATCGCGCCAGTTGATGGAGATCGTGTTGTCCGCTGCAAAATCGACGGGCAGCCAGACGAGGCGGGAGTCGATCTGGTTCTTCGGATTCCAGAGGTCGAACATCGCGAGGGTGCGTCCGTCGGCGAGCTCCAGCATATAGTTCGACTGTCCGCCCCAGGTGAGCTCGGGGCCACACTTGTTCTTCGGATTGACGCCCTTCGCAGGATTGCCGAGGCGTTCCCACGGACCCATCATCGTCTTCGCCCGGTAGCTGCGCGCGGCGTTCGGACGCCACCCCGTGCAGTCCGATCCGATGAGATAGTACCAGCCGTCCTTGAAGCAGACGGCAGGCGCCTCCGTCCAGTCGAGCGCGGCCATGCGCGTCCAGCGTCCGGTGTAGTCGAGATAGTCATCCGTCAGTTCGCAGACATGGAGCGTCGCGTTGTTCTCGCTCGCGAAGACATGATAGGCCGTGCCGTCCCGATCGATGTAGACCGTCATGTCACGGCTCATCTGTCCGCCCTTGAAGTGATCGCCCCAGATCTTCGCCTTGCCGCCCCACGGCTGGTCGGCCTCATGGAACTTCCGCAGCGTCGCCTCGTTGCGCTCCGCCTCTGGAATCTCCACCGGCCACTGACCCGCGTTCGGCCTGAGCGAGCGCTGGAAGACGTACGGACCCGTCACCTTGTCCGCCACGGCGATGCCCGTACGCGCGGCGTTGTAGCCCTGTCCCTTCAGCTCGAGGTGGAAGAACATCACGAACTTGCCGGTCTTCGCGCAACGGACGACTTTCGGACGCTCCAGGATGCAACCATCCTCGATGTCGCTCCCCGCCTTGTCCTCGACCTGCAGGACGAGCCCCTCGTCCTTCCACGTCTCCAAATCCGTCGACGAGTACATGTGCACACCCGCATGCGCCCGGTTGCCGCGGCCCGAGTAGATCTTGTGCTCGCCGTAGAGGTAGTACCTGCCCCCGTGCGCGAGCACGCCGCCGCCATGCGCATTGACGACATGGCCGTTCGTATCATACCAAAGCGCCCCATTCGTCCAGGCCCCGGCCGTGAGCGAAACAAGCGAGAGAAGAAGAGCGACAAAACGATTCATCAAAGGGACTCCTTTCAAACTGGCAACAGTCTACCAGAAGCAAAGAACCCGCACCATCCCTATTTAGGGGGACACGCGGCGGGTACCCCCAAGGGGAAACGACTCAGGCGCGCAGAATGCCGAGTTCGAAGGCACGGGTGACGGCGGAGGCGGAGTTGGTGCAGTCGAGTTTGCGCTGGATGGACTTCGTGTGGCTGCGAACCGTTTCGGAACTGATGCCGAGGATGATGCCGATCTCCTCGTGCGTCTTGCCCTGCGAAATGTAGCGGACGATCTCCGTCTCGCGCGGACTCAAGGGGCCCGTCTTCACTTCGTCGAAACTCTCGGCGATGAACTCGCCCTTCTTCGCCGCGAGCCGGATCGCCGCGACGAGCCGCTCCCAGTCGATCAACTTCGGCAGGTAGCCGCAGGCCTTCGCCGCGCGCGCCTTCTCCTCCTCGACCTTGAGCGGCATACCCGCCAGCATGAGCATCCTGACGTCGGGATACGTGCGCTGCAGTTTCGCCAGCGTCTCGAAGCCGTCCATACCCGGCATGCGGATGTCGCTCACGACGACATCGGGCGCGCCCTTCTCCTTGCACCAGGCGACGGCCTCCGCGCCGCTCGACACGGACGCGGCGTCCAGAACGGCGGCAGGCTGATGACCTGAAAATCCTCCAGATGCGCAGGCAGCACGCTCAGGTTCTCCACTCCGACGGCTTCATCGCCGGTCTCGGCGCGAACCGGACTGTGCACCCCGACGCCGTTGACGCGGACGATCGCGCCGCGCACCAGTCCCTCCGGCAACGGCGTCTCCCAGTTGATGGGAATCGGTACCTGAACGCTCTTGTGCTTCTCTCCGATCAACACCTGTGTGTAGGTTTCGCGCCGGTTGATATCCGTCACCGGGCCCTCCACGGACATCACGGCGCCATACCAATCGTCCACCCCAAGGGCCGTCGCATACAGATTGTCAACCGACATGTTGCGGACAGGCGGGACCGGTCCGGTGCCGATCTTGTGAACCGTCGCCTTCTCAAGCCGATGCTGGGCCGTGTTCTTCGGCAGGATTCCCGAGATCCGCACGCGATCACCGACATGCGCCCGCACGGGCTTGTTCGTCTCGGAGACGCGCCAGGCCTTACCTTCGTCATCGACCACGAAATAATACGGATCGAATCCCCGACGGAACGTCACGACACCGTCAAGTGTCATCGGCTTGTCGACCGTTGTGAAAAGAAGCGCTGCCAGTACGAGAGCTGTCATGAACCTATTCTATCACAATCATCACCGTGATTTTACGGAATAAGGCGATAGACCGTCTTCACCGGCGCCTCCCGGCGGGCGAGGTCATAGGCCACGACCGTGATGTCAATCGGGGACTTCAAGCGCTTCGGGACATCCTTGAGGACGATGCGCCCGTCTTCGACGACGGCCGGACCTTCACGCACGTAGGCCCCGTGTCCCGACGGAATGACGCGCGGAAAATCCTTGGCCTTGACGGACACCGTTCCTCCGTCCTTGAATTCCTGCTTCGGCCAGGGAATGTGGACGAGTCCCTGCTGGACGCTGCGCTTGAAGCCCTTCGATCCGGGATAGACCATCTGGAAGCTCGCCTCTCGGCTGCGATAGCCGCGTGGGTCATAGCGGTTGTATCGGACCGCCCAGGTGTTCCCGCCCAGATGCTCAACCGGTCCCTGGATCTTCTGGAGGACGATGCGTTTCTCCTCGGCGATGTCGGGACGTGGATTCGACGACCCCGCCTTGAGGCCCGTCCAGGTCTCGGGGCGGCCCTCCGGCACGTCCCACGTGAAGACGGGCCGCACCTCGAACGTCATGTCTTTGGTCCCGAACACGACCTGGAGATGCGCCTTCGGATTCTGCTCGAGCGTCTTTCCCTCGTATTCATAGCCGAGGACCGTGAACCTGCCCTTCCCGCGCGGCAGAGCCTCGTAATCCGCCACCATTTTCGCCAGCTTCTCGTTCGGATACCAGAAACCGTTGCGCGAAACGCCCGTGAGGGGACGGCGTCCCCTCTCCCAAATCGCAGCCATACCGGCGAACCACTTGCCCAACCCCTGACAGAGCTCATCGGACCAGTCGAAGTGTCCGCCCCCGACATCCAGCCAGATCGAGAACGGCGCCGCAGGATCCAACTTCATCAGATCATGCGCCTTCTCGCGCCGGTTGTACCCGTCCTCGTATTCGCCCGTCACCAGGAGCATCGGCACCCTGGCCTTTGCTGCCGCCACAGCCGCTTCCCAGCAGGGACGTCCCTTCGCAGGCCACTCGCCCTTGAGCGACACGGCGCAGAAGGTCCGATCGGGACGCGCCGCGGCGAAAAGGTACGGATATGCCGCCATCGCCGAGTGTCCGAACGGCGCGAGGGGAACAGTCCCCAGCTCGGGATGTCCCGACCTGTCGCCGAGTTCCCGAATGACCGCCTCCATCGCCGCGAGCTCCTCCTCCGGCAGCTTGTCCCACGCCTGCATGACCATCGGCGTGATCCAGACGAGGCCGACGTCGGCCTTCGCGAGTTCCGCACGAAAGGCGGGATGCGCGAACACCGGCTCCTCGAGCATGTTGTGCTGCGCGAGGACGAGTCCCTTCGCCTTCACGGTCGCGGGCGGAAGCCACAGATACGCCCGCGGAGCCGCCTTCGTCTCCTTCGACACGACACCCTTCACGTCCGCCGCCCACTGATAGACGGCCTCCTCCGGCACCGCACCGAAGGCGGCGCCCGCCAGCAAAAGAAAGATAGCCGATAAGCGTTTCATAGATGCATCAGTTCCAATAGACCACATAGCGTTCGTTGTGGATGGACCAGAGCGGGGAGACGACACGTCCCGACGGCGTCTGGAAAGTCGGCTCGCCCCAGTAGGGCTCGGCCTCATAGGATGCGTCGTCCCAGACCTTCTTGTGCCGCGGCGGCGGCTGAAGCCGCGTCCAGGTCTCAAGCGGCTCCAGCGCGACTTTCGTCAGATGCGGCGGCACCTTGTAGTCATGGTCGAAATAATTGAGCGACCTGATGTCCCACGGGGACAGTCCCTCGGTGCCGAGCCGTCCGGACAGGAGAATCGGACCGTAGAAGACCGCCTGACGATCGGGACGATCCGGCGTCGCCTCCACGCGCAGCCCGCACGAGAGGTCGATTTCGATCACGTCACCCGCAGTGACATCCCGACAGTCATAGGAAGAAGTCCCCTGCGTGTCCTCACGTCGGGGCGCGCCCTCGGCCGCCCACCACGGTCTCCGCACGGCCACCGTGCCGCTTCCGCGCATCACGCGCAGCGTCGCCTTCTCCGATTTGGGGAAGTCCGTCTCAAGCCGCAACTGCAGCCTGCCGTTGTCGAACGTCGAAGGAATCCACTGGTTCACATAGACCGTCCCGCCGACATCGGCATAGATCAGCCTTCCGACCTTGACGTGGCTTTCCATCGCGCTAGCCTGGCAGCACCAGAAGCAGTCGTTTCCGCGGTTCTGCAGCTTGTAGGCCCCCGTCATCATCGGCAGGAAATACGTGACGCGTCCGTCGACCGGTTCGGGCTGGGCGAGGATGTGATTCCACAGCGCCCGCTCCTGGTAGTCGGCGATCGCCGCGCGCGGCTCGATCTCGAAGAGCTGCCGCGAGAGCTTGAGGAGATTATAGGTGCAGCACGTCTCGCCGGTGACTCCCGTCAGGTTCGCCCCCTGACGGTCGGGTCCGCGGAACGCCTCTTTCGTGGACACGCAGCCCGGCGCATAGAGGTAGTGTTCCGTCACGGTCCGCCAGAAGAACTCCGCCAGATCGCGCGAGGCCGCGTCGCCATGGTTTTCGTAAGCGCGCAACGCGGCGATGACCTTCGGGATGAACGTGTTCGCGTGCTGTCCGTTGAGGCAGTCGCGATGCGCACGGAGCGGCTCCAGGACGCGCGGATCGTCGAAGACCTCCGCGGCGCGATCATATTTCGTTTCACCTGTAATCCGCGCCAGGTTGCGGAGCGACTCCCCGATGCCACCGAACTCGCGCTTGCGCATCGTCATCGCCTGCTCGGATGTGAGCGCGAGCACCTTCCGCGCCGTCCAGTCGCCGAAGCGCTTCGCCACCTCGAGCGCCTCCTCGTTGCCGCAGAGCTCGTATTGGTCGAGGAGTCCCTGCAGGATCTTGTGCTGCACGTACCAGGGCGCCCAAACACGGATGCCGGCGATGATCTTGTCGATGTCCGCCTCTGGGAACGCCCCGACCCAGCCCGTCCCGAGCGCTTCCTGGCAGAGCTTCAGCTGATGGACGGCGATTGCGGCCTTGTCGCGTGCCATTGCCGCACTTTCTCCACCTCCACCTTCACCTCCACCTAAAACAGCCATCCCCGAGAGCCAGTGCCCGAGGGTATGCCCCCGGAGTTCCATGTCTGGTCGCTCCCAGCCGCCGAGACGCAGAACCGCATTCGTGTTGCCGACGTCGTCGAGACCCGCCGTCACGCGACAGGTCCACGTGAGGTTCATCGGGTCGAGCGACTCCATCACCGCCCGCTCGCGCTTCAGGTTGTCCAGAAACGGCGAGGGCAGGAGGACGGTCGTTGCAACGGCCGCGGTCAAGGTCTTGCGGCAGTCCTTCAGCTCGTACCGGTGCGACCGCGGTCGGGCCGCGGCGCGGATCGACGGCTCCTCGGCCAGCAAGGCCGCGCGGCGCGCGGCGTAGTCGGGAGCGGTGCGCTCGTTGCAAAGCCGTTGCTCGCGGTCGCGATAGGCGGAGCTCAAGGCGAAGACCTCCTGCGCCTGACGGGACTGCCGCGTCTTCTCGTTGAAACCGAGCGAGACGCCCTGTGCGAGTTCTTCCGCGGACCAGACGCCGACAGGCTCGCCGTCGATGCGAAGCTCATGGCCTCCTGCGGTCAGACCCTTCACCTGCAGTGTCTCGCGATTGAGCGTTTCCTCGACCGCGAACTCGCTGAGAAACGGCTTCGCCTCCGGTGCGACGGGAAAAGGCAACGCATTCGCGCATAGGTCGAACGCAATCGTCCCGTCGGCGAACGTCAGGCCTTCAAGCGACGCATTCTCCGCCAAACCCGTCTTCACCGTCGCATCAAGCGTTACAGCACTGACCAGCGAGGGCACGCCCTGCGCCTCAAGAAACTTCCACGCCATCATCGAATGTCCGGTCGCCTCGGGATGGACGCGGTCGAAGCGGACGATCCGGTAGTGCGGATCCTTCGCA
>CAMEZU010000093.1 GCA_945947925.1 uncultured Verrucomicrobiota bacterium | reverse complement strand
TGGCGCTGGGCGGATGCCTGACGGTATCCCAGAGCGAGTATCCCGCCGTGCAGCTGACGGGCGCGCCGAAGGGCGCGCCGACCGTGGCGCTCGCGGGCTGCGAGGCGCAGATCACCACCTATGTGCCGGTATCCAGCTACTCGACGGTCTGGCAGTCGACGGGCTATTACCACCACGGCCACTACCATCGCGGCTGGGACTATCCCCAGACGGTCTCCACGACGACCTACGTGCCGCAGCGGGAGAACATGACGGGCTACTACGTGGAGAAGGCGCGCGACCTCCTCGAGAAGGCGGACTACGTCGTCTCCGTGACGAATGCTGCGCACGTCGTCGAGGTCCATTTCTCGGGCCCGGCGGTGACGGACGGCGACCGGACGGCGGAGTTCGCCTCGATGCTCTTCACGGCGTTCCTGGCCGATCGGACGTCGGCCGCGTGGTCCGCCCGGCTCAAAATCACGGAGACGGCCTCGGGCCGCGTCGTGTTCAGCCACGACTACGAGCAGGAGTACGTGGCCTGGTCGGTCGGCCTCGTGCCGATCTTCAGTCCGCTCAGCGCGGAAACCGTGCAGGCGGATTACATCCAGAACTGGTGCCTGTCGGCGCTGACGGACCGGGCCATTGCCGACGCGACGGCGTTCCTGTCCGGAGCGGAAACGTCCGAAAAGAAGTGATGCCGCTGTCATCCGACGGCGGCCGGTGCGTGAAATGAGGAGGATGAAGATGACGAAGAGAGAATTTGCAACCGTGCTCGCCGGCGCCGTGCTGGCGGTCCTGACGGCTGGCGACGCCCTGGCGGCGGAGGCTCCCGC
Source organism: uncultured Verrucomicrobiota bacterium (assembly GCA_945947925.1). Classification (GTDB taxonomy): domain Bacteria; phylum Verrucomicrobiota; class Kiritimatiellia; order RFP12; family UBA1067; genus UBA1067. The sequence continues at coordinate 6,398 of CAMEZU010000093.1, read as the reverse complement.
CGCGACACCGGCGCCCGCGGAGGCGCCGGCTGCGCCGAAGCGCAAGCCGAAAAAGGACGCGGAGTACATCCTGTGGGAGAAGGCGGCCGCCGTTTCGGAAGGGTGCGGACAGCCGATCGTGGCGTTTCTTGAGCTCAAGGGCGACAAGGCCAGCTCGAAGGTCAGGATGATGACGGTCGGCAATCCGGCCTTCAAGGAGTTCGTGAAGGACAACTGCGTCTACTATCACGTCGGCGTGCCCCAGAAGGAGGAGCGTCGTTCGCGCGGCCGGTCGGCGAAGGACGCGGTTCCGAAGCCCGACTTCGACGCGGTGAAGGCGTCCGAAAAGGCGGCCGTGACCCGCATCAACGGCGACACGCGCAGTCCGACGCTTCCCGCCGTGGCGGTGCTGGCGCCGGGCGGCAAGAAGGTGCTGGGGACGATTCTTCCCACGCCGGAGGATGTCTCGTTCGGCGGATTCATCGAGGAACTGAAGCCGCTTTTCGAGAAGGGGAAGTGCGAGGTTGTCGTCTCGAAGAAGGTCCAGAAGGTGATCGACGACGAGGCGAAGCGTCTCGCGGCGCAGCAGAAGCGCGCCGGCAAGTGAGGGTATTTAAGGAAAGGAACACGTGAAGATGAAGAAGGAAAATACGGTTGTCGCCGCGATGCAGCGCGGCTTTACGCTCGTCGAACTGCTCGTCGTGGTCGCGATTCTCGGCATTCTCGCCACCGTCGCCGTGACGAGCGTCACCGGTCACATCGAGCAGACGAACATCACGGCCGCCAAGACGTCGGTCCGTGCGATTGACGATGCGATCGAGGTCTACTCCTCGAGTCACCACGGCAAGACGCCCGATTCGCTCAAGGACCTCGTCAAGGGCGACAAGCCCGCGCTGAAGGGCGGCGACGGCGCGCTGGTCGATCCGTGGGACAACGAGTACCAGCTCAAGAAGGAAGGCAAAAAGTACTACATCCTCTGTCTCGGCCCTGACGGCACCGAGGGCACCGAGGACGATATCCGCAGCGACCAGATTAAGAAGGACAAGGTCGAGGACTGATCCTCTCGGGAGGATGCCGGGCGATGCGTCGGGCCTTTACGCTGATCGAGCTTCTGGTCATTATCGCCATCATCGGCATAATGGTCACGGTCAGCGTTCTCTCGATCCGGGCGGGACAGGCGGCCGCGCGCATGCGTGGCGCCACCCGCGCGGTCTTCTGCACGATCCGCCAGGCCCGGTCGATTGCGCTCGTTACGAAGCAGTCCAGCATCATCACCTTCTCGACGAAGAAGATCGAAGGAGAGGTCGTGTCCAAGGCCGAGATCACCTCGGCGCGGCTGATGGCCGACCGCAGTCTGATGACCTCGGCAGGGCGTCCGCCGCGTTCGGTCGACGGCTACGACACGCTGCCGTCGGAGGCTGAGGAAGCCGCGCCCGAGGATACGCGCCAAGCCTTCGTGGTCTCGAACCGCGACGGGGAGGAGCCGAAGCGGAGTTCAGAGGGCGAGGGACACACGGTCGAGGAGGCGCTCTTCCGTCCGATGGACGAGGAGCTGATGGCCGGCGTCTGCGTCCGCGTCGTCATGGAGGATGACGAGGACGACGACGGGTCGGGCGAGGTCGACGAGGCGAAGCGGTCGATGGTCTCCACCTTCTCGAACGTCGACGCGCTGCTCGGGCTCTATTCGAAGTACCGCGAGCAGAAGGCGGAGCGCGAGGCGGCTGCGGACGAGGAGAAGGGACGCTCCGCCGCCGAGGCGGAGGTGATCGAGGAGGAGCGGCACGTCCGGTGGCTCTCGAACGGACGCGCCGACCCGCACAGCGTCTACGTCTACGCCGAGGGCGAGGATTGGGAGGACGGCTGGTGCGTGAAGGTCGACATGTTCGGGGCGACGAAGGTGATTTCCGACGGGGAGGAGGAGGACTGATGCGGCGCGGCTTTACCCTCATCGAGGTAATGCTGGCGGCCGTCATCCTGGGCGTGGGGCTCGGGGCGATCTTGCTGTCCGTCAGCCAGGCCCAGAAGACCATGCTCACGTCGACGTATTACGAGACGTGCGAGGAGGTGATGGACCTCGGCGACATGGCCTATCCGCTCGAGGACGTCAAGGACGAGGACGAGCTCGACGTGTCCGAGACCAAGGCGACGGAGCTTTGGGACAAGATTTCCGACGAGCGGCTCAGCAACGAGCAGGAGGAGAAGTACCACGACTACACGTGGGAGCGCGAGTGCCTGAACAAGCACGACAACCAGGACGACATCGACCGTCTGGGCGGCCTCTACCTCGTCAAGGTGACGGTGCGCTGGGGCGACCGCCACGCGGGCGAGACCGAAGAAGAGAGCTACATCACCTTCTGGAGGAAGCCGAAGTGAGACGCCGGGCCTTTACGATGATCGAGATGCTCGTCGCCATCGTCCTCGTGGGCGTGGTGACGACGTTCGCCGTCCTGACGTTCAACGCGGTGACGACGGCCTGGACCTCGTCGACCGAGTATCTCGACAAGATGCAGCGCTCCGACTACATGCTCGACCAGGTCGTCAGCGGACTGAAAAGCATGTACTACCCGCACACGGGCCAGCAGGACTACACCTACGGCTTCTACCTGACCGACGGCGGCAACGGCGACGACCCGCGCAGCTCCGACACGATTGAATGGGCGAAGACGGGGTCGGCGATCGTCGGCAACCAGAACGCCTCCGCCGACACGGTCCACCGCGTGCAGCTGATGGTCCTCGAGGAGGGCAACCGCGACTACAAGGAGCCGATCGAGGTGACCGGACTCTACGCCCGCATGTGCCCCGATCCCGCGCTCCGCCCGAAGCGCGACAAGAAGGTCCAGGAGATCGACTACACGTTCGCCAACAGCGACATGTACCAGCCGGTACTGGTCGCGGACGGCATCGTCGGCTTCAATTGCCGCGTCCTCAAGGATCCCGACCAGAGCGCTTCCGACGCCTCCGACGCGAAGTTCGAGGATGAATGGGACGCGTCCAACTCCGTGCCCTACAAGGTCGAGCTCTCGTTCCGCATCGCCGATCCCGACGGCAAGAGCTATCGCAGCAACACGGCGCCGATCAAGCGGATCGTTCGCATCCCCGTCTACGAGCAGAGCCAGGACGGCGCGTCCCTGCCGAGCGAGGACAAGAAGGGCGCGGGCGGAGCCCGGCGCGGCGGCATGGGAGGTCCGAAGCAATGAAGCGCGGCAGTGCACTGATTCTGGCCCTGTGGACGATTGCGGTCCTGTCGGTAATGGTCATCGCCTTCGCCTACGAGGCGCGCCAGCAGAAGGGCATCAACGTCTACGTCCAGCGGCGCAACCGCGCGTCGCATCTCATCGACGCGGGCAAGATCCTGGCGGAAATCGTCCTCCTCGACTACAAGAACGCGAAGGAGTGGTCGCAGGACGAGGACGCCGCCGCCCTCCTGGAGGACGACGCCTGGTACGAGGCGAAGCGCGACCTGAAGACGACGTCGAAGTGCACGGTCGGCCCCGTCTATCTCGACGAGACCTATCCGGAGAGCGCGCTCGTGATGGTGGAGATCGAGTCCTCCAACTCCCGTTCGAAGGGCGTCATCAACATCAACGAGCTCTACCAGGGGTCGGACGGCACGTCGGACAAGAACGTCGACGCGCGCTGGTGGATGATCTTCCGCTCGCACAACATTCCCGAAGAGCTCGACACCGAGCGGGACGGACGCATCAAGCTCTGGAACATCCTCATCGCCTCCTGGAAGGACTGGCGCGATTCGGACGACACCGTGACGTCGATCGACGGCGAAGAGTGCGGCGCGGAGGACGAGTGGTACGAGGAGATGGAGAAGAAGTTCAAGAACGTCGACGAGGATGTCAAGAACGAGCTCAAGCGCCGTCCCCGCAACGGACCGATCCCGGACATCCACGAGCTCGCGTACGTGCGCGGCTTCCGCGACTATCCGCAGGTGCTGACCGGCGGCGTCATCAATCCGTGGGCGGACGAGAAGGAGCGCATCGAGGTGAAGGGCATCATGGACCTCTTCTGCACCGAGGGTCCGCTCAAGATCAACGTCAACAACTGCCGTAACCTGGATACGCTTGTCACGATTCCCGGCATCTTCGACAAGACCGAGGTCGACCGCGACGACGTCCTTGAGGAAGCGATGGAGGTCGCCCAGGCCATCGTCGACACGCTCGGCGTCGAGCCCGATGACGACGACGTGAATCCCAATCTGTCCTCCTGGCCGTACAAGGACTGGTCGGACATGCTCAAGCGCATCGAGAACAACGGCGATTCGCGGGTGAAGTCCTCGGACATCGGCAGCGAGGCGAAGGAGTACCTGTCGTTTGCGCTGGAGGACGATGCGATCTTCAAGGTGAAGATCACCGTCGAGTCGGACGGCATGCAGCGCGTCTGCGAGGCGGAGTGCTACGTCAAGGACAACAAGGTCCGCTACGTGAAGTGGGTCGACGACATCCCGCAGGTCGAGGAGTGATCCGATGGAACGTCTCGACCGTCTGCTTCTCTCGCGCTACCCCGACTTCTCCCGGTCGCGGATCGAGGGCCTCGTCAAGGCCGGCTTCGTGACCGTGAACGGGGCCGTCGCCGAAAAGGCCGGCATGAAGGTCTCCGAGACCGACGCGATCGACGTCGAGATCCCGCCACCCGTCCCCGCCGAGCCGGAGCCCGAGGACATTCCGCTCGACGTTGTCTTCGAGGACGCCGACATGCTCGTCGTCAACAAGCCCGCCGGGCTGGTCGTCCATCCCGCGCCCGGACACTTCACCGGGACGCTTGTGAACGCGCTCCTCTTCCACTGTCCCGACCTGAGCGGCATCGGCGGCGTCGCGCGTCCGGGCATCGTCCACCGGCTCGACCAGGAGACGTCCGGACTCATCGTCGTCGCCAAGTCTCAACCCGCCATGGACGGACTCGTCAAGGCGTTCGCCTCCCACCGCAACGTGGAGAAGACCTACCTGGCGATCTGCCACCGGGCGGTCGGTCGCGTCTCGACGCCGAGCGGACGGATTGAGAACCTGATCGGACGCCATCCCGTCGACCGCAAGCGGATGGCCATCGTCGAACGGAACGGGAAAACGGCGATTACCAACTGGCAGGTTCGGCCCGACCTGATCCCACCCCGGCCCGAATGCCCGATCGCCGCCGTCGAGTGTCGCATCGAGACCGGACGCACCCATCAGATCCGCGTGCACATGGCCTCGCTCGGAACACCCGTCATCGGCGACAAGGTCTACGGCAAGTCGCCCCTCGACAAGCGCCTCTCGCCCGTCCCCGCCCGACAGATGCTCCACGCGTGGAAGCTGACGCTCTGGCATCCGGTGAAGAACGTGAAGATGTCCTTCGAGGCGCCGATTCCCGAAGACATGCGGGCCTATCTGTGAGTCTTCCCCGGGGCCGTCGCCGGACTCTTCGACTCAACCTGGTGACGACGGGCTTCAATCGGAACGTCTTCGTGTTCTGATTGCGAATTTCCCGTGTTTTCGTGTCAGGAACGGACTTGCGGGACGCCTAGGAAAGTGTCGGCAGACGGAAAGGCAAGGTGACTTATGGACAAGACAATCTACAGGACGATCGGTATCACGGCTCTCGCGGCGCTCGCCTCCGGGTGCGTGAGCACGCGGCGCTATCCCACCTATCACGGAAGCCCCTATCCGCCGACGGTCGTTCAGCCCGTTGCTGCGACCGCGGTGACCGCGGGCTACACCGACACGGTCGTCGCCCAGCCCGGCTACGTTACCGAGCCTGTCACCGTCGTCCAGCCGACGTACGTCGAGTCGTCCGTCTACGTGGGGCCTTCGGTCTCCGTCAACGACGGTTACCCGTACTACGACGTCGGCTATCCGAGGATCTACGGACCCGGCTGCGTCGACCGCCACCACGACCGCCACCATGACCGCCACGACCGCCCGCACGCGTCGCATCACGACCGTCACGAGGCCCGTCCGCCCGTCCGTCCGCCGGCAACAACCCGTCCGGGCGTCGCCCCTGGCGGCGTCCGTCCCGGCCAGCCTTCCGTCAAGCCGCCGTCCACCCAGCCGAAGCCGCGTCCGTCCAAGTCGTCCGCTCCGTCCGCTGGCATCGTCCAGCGTGCCCCGAAGCCGACGGTCCAGCCGTCCGTCGTGCGTCCGTCCAGGCCGCAGTCCGTCAGCCGTCCCGCCGCCGCGCGACCGTCCGCGCGCCCCGTCCGTCCCCAGTCGTCCGCGCGCCCCGTCCGTCCTCAGTCGTCCGCACCGACCACCCGTCCCCAGCCGATCATGAGGACCCGTCCGTCCGCTCCGTCCCCGCGCCCGGCGGCCCCGGTCCGTTCCGCGCCGTCCGGCGGCAACCGCCGCCGGCGATAGCCCCGGCAAGTCAACACCGCTAGCGCGACCGAGTACTGACTAGCATTCTCTCACCTCGTTATGATATAATAGACAGACACA
>CAMEZU010000092.1 GCA_945947925.1 uncultured Verrucomicrobiota bacterium | reverse complement strand
AAGCCGGCGACGGTCGAGGGCGGCTACGTCTGCCCCGTCCCGCTCTTCATCAACGAGGGCGACGTGATCCGCATCAACACCGAGTCGGGCGAGTACAACGACCGCATCTCGACGAAGTAAGGCTTCGAGAGGCCTGAATTGAATCGTCCCCGTCTGCGACGGATTGTCGCGCAGGCGGGGACGTTCCTTTTTGTCCCGCTTTGCGCTAGATTGTCTCGCTCGACAGGGGACCGCTTCCGTGGCACGGTTCTTGCTCTTGTCCGGCGGAGGTAAAGAACCATGAACGCAAGCTACGAACCGCCGGAAGACAACGAGAAGTGCCTGGAGAAATACGGGACGGACCTGACCGCCCTCGCGAAGTCGGGCAAGCTCGATCCCGTCATCGGACGCGACACCGAGATCCGTGACGTCATCCGCATCCTTTCCCGCAAGACGAAGAACAACCCCGTGCTGATCGGCGAGCCCGGCGTCGGCAAGACCGCCATCGTCGAGGGCCTCGCTCAGCGCATCAACCGCGGGGACGTGCCGGACGGACTCAAGGACCGCACGGTCTTCTCCCTGGACATGACCGCCCTGATGGCCGGCGCGATGTACCGCGGCCAGTTTGAGGAACGCCTCAAGGCCGTCCTCAAGAAGATCAAGGAGTCCGACGGCAAGATCATCCTCTTCATCGACGAGATCCACACCATCGTCGGGGCCGGCAAGACCGAAGGCTCGTCCGATGCCGGCAACATGCTCAAGCCGCTTCTCGCGCGCGGCGAACTCCACTGCGTCGGCGCAACCACCCTCGACGAATACCGCAAGTACATGGAGTCCGACGCCGCGCTCGAACGCCGCTTCCAGCCGGTAATGGTTGATCCGCCGTCGGAGGAGGACGCCGTCTCGATCCTGCGCGGACTCAAGGAACGCTTCGAGAAGTATCACAACGTCCACATCCGCGACGAGGCCCTCGTCAGCGCCGTCGCGCTCTCCTCCCGCTACATCCAGGACCGCTTCCTCCCCGACAAGGCGATCGACCTCCTCGACGAGGCTTGCGCGCGCATCCGCACGGAGATGGACTCCTGTCCCCAGGAGCTGGATGAGATCTCGCGTCACGTCCGCCGCCTCGAGATCGAGGAGATCGCCCTTAAGAAGGAGAAGGACGAGGCGTCGAAGAAGCGTCTCGCCGAACTCCAGCAGGAGCTCTCGTCCCTGAAGGCGAAGTCGGACGCAATGACCGCGCAGTGGCGGCGCGAGAAGGCCGCGCTCGAGGAAGTGCGCCAGGTGCGTGCCCGCCTTGAGGCCGCGAAGACCCGCCACGACCAGGCCCTCACGAACGGCGACCTCAACGAGGCCGCGCGTCTGCAGTACAGCGTCATCCCCGAACTCGAGAAGGCCCTCAAGCGCCACGAGGAGGCGCAGGCGACGGGCGAGGGCGAGGCGCTGCTCCGCGAGGAGGTGACGGCGGACGAGATCGCCGAGGTCGTCTCCCGCTGGAGTGGCATCCCTGTCACCAAGCTCGTCGAAGGCGAGCGCGAGAAGCTGATGCGGCTCGGGGACATCCTGCACGAGCGGGTAATCGGACAGGACAAGGCCGTCGATGCCGTTGCGGACGCCGTGCTGCGCTCTCGCGCGGGCATCAAGAACCGGAACCGTCCCGTGGGCGCGTTCCTCTTCCTCGGTCCGACGGGCGTCGGCAAGACGGAGCTCGCCAAGGCCCTCGCCCAGGAACTCTTCGACGACGAGAACGCGATGGTGCGCCTCGACATGTCCGAGTACATGGAGAAGTACGCCGTCTCCCGCCTCGTGGGCGCACCTCCCGGCTACGTCGGGTTCGAGGACGGCGGACAGCTCACCGAGGCCGTTCGCCGCAAGCAGTTCTCGGTCGTCCTTCTGGACGAGATCGAGAAGGCCCATCCGGACGTCTTCAACCTCCTGCTGCAGGTGCTGGACGACGGACGCCTCACGGACAGCCACGGCCGCACGGTCTCGTTCAAGAACACGGTCGTCATCATGACCTCGAACGCCCCGCGCGCCGAGCTCGCGAACATCTTCCGTCCCGAGTTCCTCAACCGCCTGGACGAGATCCTCGAGTTCGATTCGCTCACCGAGGACCAGATCCGCGAGATTGTGAAGCTCCAGCTCAAGGACCTTGCGAAGCGCCTCGGGGATCAGAACCTCGGCCTCACGGTCGACGACGCCGCGCTCGCGCTGCTGGTCCGGAAGGGCTACGATCCCGCCTTTGGCGCCCGTCCCGTCAAGCGTGCGATCCAGCGCGAGCTCGAGAATCCGATCGCCAAGGCCCTCGTCGCCGGCCGGTACGCGCCGGGGGATACGATTGCGGTGACTGCCCAGGGCGATGAAATCGTGATATAATGGGGACATGAAACAACGCGCCCGCATCCTGATTGTCGAAGACGACGCCACCATCCGCACCATCCTCGAGATGGCGCTGATGGGCGCCGGCTTCCGTCATGTCACCTCCTGTGCGCGCGGGGACGAGGGGCTTCAGGAGATTCTCCGCACGAAGCCCGACCTCGTGCTTCTCGACGTGATGCTGCCGGGACTCGACGGCTTCACGCTCGCACGCCGCGTCCGCGGGACGCCGGCCCTGGCCGCGACGCGCATCCTCATGCTGACGGCGCGGTCGGAGAACGAGGACATCGTCCGCGGACTCGAGGCCGGCGCGGACGACTACGTCACCAAGCCGTTCGACCGACTGGTGTTGCTGGCGCGCGTTCGGGCGGTGCTCCGGCGCGGACTCCCCGAGACGGAGGGCGTAGACTTCGACGGACTCCTGCTCGACGAGCCGAACCGCCTGGCGAAGCTGAACGGCGAGGCGCTGAAGCTGTCCGCCGGCGAGTTCGACCTCCTGGTGCGGCTCGTGGCCCATCGCGGACGTATCCTGACCCGTGCGGCGGACGAGCGTACGGTTGACGTGCAGGTTGCGAATCTCCGCAAGAAGCTCGGTCCGTGGGCCGAGCACATCGAAACCATCCGCGGCGTCGGTTACAGGGTCAGGTGCTGACGCGATGAAGGCCTTTCGCCATCTGGACTGGCTCGCCCCCGTTGCGGCGGCCTTCGGTCTCGCCGTGCTCGTCGCCCTGTTCGCGCACGAGCTCCGCGACTTCCGCCGTGCGGTCGTCGGCTGGGCCGATCGGGACCTGAAGGTCCGCGCCGAACTCGCGGCCGCGACGCTGTCCGAACCGCTGGCGACGAGCGACTTCCGCCGCATCCACGCGTTCGGCGACGACTGCGCCCGGGACGGCGTGCGGCTCACGGTGCGGGGCGCGCACGGCGGCGTCTTCTTCGACACGCTTCGCCAGGGCGAGCCCGAGGCGGACTCCCTCTACGAGACGGCCTCCTGCGGCGAGTTCACGGTCCGGCTCGGGATGCCGCTCGCGCGGGTGCTGGCGCCGGTCGAGCGGGCGCGGAAGGGGCTTGTGCTCGCGGGTTGCCTCGGCGGTTTCGCCGTGCTGATCGTCTTCTTCTTCAGCTACCGCCAGCGCGTGCGCATCCGGGAGCTGGCACGCCTCGAGCGGTTCAGGCGCGATTTCATCGCCGACGTGTCGCACGAGATCAAGACGCCGCTGACGGGCATCCTTGGGGCGGTGGATCTGATGGAGGGCGATTCGCCGCTCGTGCCGCTCGTGCGCAAGGAGGCGAAGCGCCTCAACGCGCTGGTGCAGTCCGTCCTCGATCTCGCGCGCCTCGAGCGCGGCGAAGGGGCGGTCCGTCCGATGGAGACCGACCTCAGCGATCTAGTCGACGAGACGCTCCGGACCCTGACGCCGCAGGCGGAGGCCCGAGGCGTCCGGCTGGTCCGGGAGCCGTCCGCCGAATCGGTGGTCGTCCGGGCCGATCCCGCGCTCCTGTCTCAGGCGCTGTCGAATCTCGTCATCAACGCCCTGCGCCACGCCGGTTCGCCGGATGTCGTCGTTTCGGTCCGCGTCCGCGATCCGTGGGTCGAGCTCGCGGTCGAGGACCACGGCATCGGCATACCGCCCGAACACCGCGAGCGCGTCTTCGAGCGCTTCCATCGCGTCGACCCCGCGCGAGCGGCGGAAAGCGGCGGAGCGGGACTCGGGCTCGCGATCGTCCGCAACATCGCCCGCCTCCACGGTGGAGAGGTCCGTCTCGATCCCGTATTCCCCAAAGGCAGCCGTTTCATCCTCCGCCTCCCCCGAGCGTAGAACGGCGTTGTTGGTGTTGGCCTAAACGAAAGCGAAAGGAGAACCGAAAATGAGGACTTACATGACGCGCGGGACGTGCTCCAGTGCGATTAATTACGAAGTGGTTGATGGTGTGGTGACGGCATGCGAGATCGTCGGTGGTTGCCCCGGCAATACGCAAGGAGTCGCGAAACTCGTCATCGGGCGCAAGGTCGAAGACGTGATTGCGCTACTGAAAGGCATCTCATGCCGGAACGGAACGTCCTGCCCCGACCAGCTCGCCCGGGCCTTGGAGAGCGGAATTTTGTAACCGGTTCGCTTCCTTTTAGGTGTAGTGACGAATCGTGAAACAAAGGATGATGATGATAAAACCATTGATGTTTGCCGCTGCGCTTGGACTGACGCTGTCCGCCTTGTCCGAGACACCGCTCAAGGATGTGAATGCGCGGACGCGCGAGGAGAAGGTGAATCTCTTCACCGACCGTGAGTTCGGTCGGCGCGTGGTGGAGCGTCCCGAGCACCTGACCTTCATCGAGGCGACCCCTGCGCGGGAGATGCTGGAGGGGGCGGCGATTCGTAAGCAGATCCGCATTACCTATGGCGGACCCTACGGCACGAATTCCTTCATCGTTACGGCCTTCCTGCCCAAAGTGCGCAATCCTGCGCCGGCGTTTCTGCTCATCAACAACCGCCACCCCGACCTCAAGCAGGCCGACCCCGACCGCGTGGTGAAGAAGGAGTTCTGGCCGGTCGAGGAGATTGTCGCACGCGGCTATGCGGCCGTGATGTTCCATACGTGGGATGTCGCGCCGGACTGGAACACGGGTTGTACGGAAGGCGTCTTCGCCTGCTTTGAGAAAAAGGCGACTTATCGTCCGACGAACCGCTGGGGCACACTCTCCGCCTGGGCCTGGGGCGCGAGTCGCGTGATGGACTGGATTGAGACCGAACCCGCGATCGACCGTACGAAGGTGGCCGTCGTGGGACACAGCCGCGGCGGAAAAACCTCCCTCTGGACGGCAGTTACCGATACGCGCTTCGCCTATGCCTGCGTCAACGACTCCGGCTGTGCGGGCGCGAAGCTCAATCACCTCGATCTCCCGGAGTCCGAACACATTGCCCGCATTGTGAAGACGTTCCCGTACTGGTTCTGCATGGACTATGTTGACTGCGCAAACCGCGAGGCGGACCTCGACTTCGATCAGCACGAACTCCTCTCCTGCGTCGCGCCGCGCCTCCTCGCGGTCGGGTCGGGAGCGGACGACGCCTGGGCGGGTCCCGAAGGCGAACGGAAGGCGACCGAGCTCGCGAAGGAGGCTTGGGAAGATACTACGCGCGTAGACTATCATGTCCGTCCCGGTGGCCACGGACTCAAGCTCGTCGACTGGCAGGCCTACATGGACCATGCCGCGCGTCACGGCTGGTAAGTCATTCGGGGCGGGTACCCGAAAAGGGGATGGGAGGACGTCGCGCGGGATGATAGAATGAGGGCATGACTAAAGGCTCTCTGGTTGTTTCGACAGTTCTCTTTGTGCTGCCCGGCATGGCGCGCGGCGCGTTCGTTCCCGAGGACGAGCGGGCGCTCGCGGATCGCCTGCTGATGCATTGGAACACGCATGCGACGGACGTGTTCGTGCGCGACGGCGCGGTGGTGGGCGTCGGCGGACGCGATGCGGGCGTGCCGACCGTGATGTTCGGCGGACAGCGCACGCATGTGACGGCGTATCGGCGTCCGAAGCTCGAGGACCTTCCGCGCCGTTTCGAGGATCCGCGCGGCCTCCTCCTCGAGTCGGGAGATGGCGGCGGCAAGACCTGGGCGCCCTACGGCAAGACCGGCAGCATCATCGTGTCCGTCAACCGCGAGATCATGGCGAAGGCGCGCGACGCGGCGCGGAAGTGGACGAAGGACGGCGACGAGTTCTCCGCGCGCCTCGCGTTCAATGTGCTCGACACGTACCTGACGGGACTCCTCGCGCGCAACGTGCCGACCGATCTCGACCACGGACACCTCCAGACGCTCTTCGGCCTGCAGTCGATGGAGACGATCCACGATGACATCATTTCGGAGACGTGCGAGACGTACGCCCTCCTGAAGCCGTGGATCGCCGAGCATGCGGCAGACCGGATCCCGACGCTGCAGGCCGCGCTCAAGAAGTGGGCCGAGGTGCAGATCGACAACGGTGTTGCGGACAATAACTGGGACATGATGCAGCTCAACTACATCCTGTCCCTGGCGCTCACGATGGACGATCCCGCTGACCGCGCGCACTATGTCGACGTGGTCCTCAATCAGTCGTCCGTTCGCAACTTGAGTGTGAAGGCGCTCGCCGAGAAGGGGTTTGATCCGCAGACGGGGATCTGGTGGGAGTGTCCCGGCTATTCCGTGAACGTGACGCTCAAGGACTTCGCGAAGTTCGTCGTCCGCGCCAGGTCCGACCTCGGCATCGACCTCCTGAAGGAGATCCCCGTGTTGCAGACGGCGTTTGACGCGGCGAACGAGTATCTCTTCCCCGACGGGTATCAGATCGGCTTCGGCGACACGCATCCGGGCGCCGTCGCGAAGGAGGTCGTCGCGCTGCAGCAGCATCCGCACTGCTCGCCGTTCTTCCATGCGCCGAACGCGAGCTGGCTTGTCGCGCGCAGCGGCATGGACCGCACGAACGACGTCGCCTTCGCGCTCAACGCGTCCCTCGGCAACCACATGCACGCGAACGGCATCAACCTCGAACTCTACGCGAAGGGCTATCGTCTCGCGCCGGACGCCGGCATCGGTTGGGCGCTCTACTCGGGAGATGATTACAAGGAATACTATTCGCAGTTCCCGGCGCACAACACGGTGATGGTCAACTCGCGCTCGACCTATCAGGTGATGAAGAGTTATCATCCGTTCACGCTCGAAGCGCACGGTGACAATTGGGCGACGGTTCGTTTTCGCGAGCCCTGCACCGGCGCGGACCAGCAGCGCACGGTCCGTTACGTGAAAGACGAAGACGGCGCCTACTTCGTCGACGTCTTCCGGTCCCGCCTGCCCCAACGAGCAACACCTTCTCACTCCCCTCAACTCCCTCAACCCCCTCACCCTTCTCAACCCCCTCCCTCCCCCGAATGGCACCAGCACTCCTACCACACCCCCGGCGATACGCTCACGCCGAACGGGCCGGCGAG
>CAMEZU010000091.1 GCA_945947925.1 uncultured Verrucomicrobiota bacterium | reverse complement strand
GTACGGCCCCAGCGCCTTCGGCGCGTTCTCAGTGGCAATCGTCTCGATCACAATCATCCTCCATTCTTCATTGTCCATTCTTCATTCGAATGGAGCCGGGAACAGGAGTCGAACCCGCAACCCTCTCATTACAAATGAGATGCACTGCCATTGTGCTACCCCGGCGATAAAACGAGAAATATTTTATCACATTCGAAAGGCTTCTTCAAGGAGAGGAAGTCTGTCGTGAAGCGAAAGTTTAAACGGAAGGTCGATGCAGAGCGGACGCAGGAGGCGAAAGACGCGTCCGGAGAGCACCTTGATCTCGCCCGGGATGCTGCCGCGCTCGACGAGCCGCATCAGGACGCGCTGGGGCATCCCCTCCCAGAGGGCCTTGAGTCCACCGTCAGGCGTCACCGAGGTGCGGTCGGAGATGATGCGCGCGCCGGTATCGGACACGATGGCCGTCAGCTGGTAGGCGCAGCGGGGACGGACCTCCTTGGTCATCAGGTTCGGCATAAGGCGCAGGTCGAGTTCGATCGTCTCGGACTGCACGAACGGCACGTCCTTCGCCTTGGAGAGCAGGCTCTTCGGAAAGGAGACGTTCTCGACGTAGGGACGGGGTTCCGGAATCTCGAGGGGACGGTCGGACCACGTGCCGGCCGGTTCCTCGACGCGCGCGAACATCGACTTCTCGGACGCGAAGCGGAGCGGGAGCTTGCGGTCGGACTCGACGCGCATCATCACGCCGTAGGCCTCCCAGAGGATCTTCGCGACGAGCGGACGCTCGGCCTCGGTCAGGGCGCGCGGCATGAAGCCAGGGTCGTGGCGAAAGACGCTGAAGACGCCGTCCTTGGCAACGACGAGCTCGAAATGGGGAAGCTCCATCGGCGTCGAGTAATAGCCGTAGTTGCGGTCGACGCGCGTGTGGACGAAATCGTGGAACGTCTGCCAGCCCTCGATCATGAGGAACCGGATCTTGACCGGATTGCCGTCGCCGCCGAGCAGGGAGCAGAAATACGGAAAGACCGTGCCGGCAGGCTTGACGACGTAGTTGAACGGCATCATCAGCTCCCAGAGACCGAGAGCGTCCATCTTCCGTCCGAGTTCCTCAAGCGCGTCGTTCGTCATGACATCAGCCCAAGGTGGAGGAGACTTCGAAGACAGCCATCAGAATCGAAATGGCGATGAAGCCGACGACACCGGCAATCGCCACGATGAGAATCGGCTCGAGCGCGTTGGTGAAGGCGGCGATGTTGTTGTCCATGTCCTTCTGGTAGCGCTTGCCGATATGCTCGAGAGAACTCGCCATGTCGCCGGCCTGTTCGCCGACGGCCAGCATGTCCGTCATCATACGCGGAAAGACGCCGCTCGAAGCGAGCGGACCGGAGATCGTGGTGCCGTCCGTCACGCGCTTGCGCGCCTCGGCGAGAGCCTGTCCGATGACGGCGTTACCGCACGTCTCCTCGGCGATCTTGAGCGCCTGAAGAACGTTGACGCCGTTGACGAGCAACGTCTTGAGCGTGTAGGCGAGGGACGAGTAGGCGCCACAGGCGACGATGCCCTTGATGAGCGGCGCGCGCAGCTTCCAGCCGTCGACCGTCAGGCGTCCGGCAGCGGAATTCTTCCAATGCTTGAACCAGACGACGATGGCGCAGACGACGATGGCCATGAGCCAGCCATAGTGGATGAGCGCGTCGGACATTCCGATCAGGATGCGCGTCGGCAGCGGCAGGGTCGCGCCCATCGTGGCGAAGACCTTCTGGAACTTCGGAATGATCCAGACCAGGGCCGCGATGACGGCGAGGATGCCGAAGACGAGAACGATGATCGGGTAGCTGAGCGCGCCCTTGATCTTGCCGCGCATGTTGTCATAGCGCTCGTAGTGGTCGGCCAGGCGGCGCAGCACCTCAACCATCGCGCCAGACGCCTCGGCGGCGCGGATCATGTTCGAGAACAGCGGCTCGAACGTCTTGGAATGGCTCGCGAGCGCGTCGGAAAACGTCTCGCCGCGGACGATGCGGTCGCAGAGGTCCTGACAGACGAACTTCTGCCCGCTCCCGTCCTCGCCCTGGTTCGCCAGCGCCTGCAACGCCTGGCCCAGGGTCATGCCGGCCTCGATCAGGTCGGCGAGCTCGGAGGTGAAGAGAAGCACCTCGACGCGTGTCATCGTCGTGCGCTTCTTTTCCCCGCCGATCTGCATCTGCCAGATCGAGGACTGCTTTTTCTTGCCAGGAGTCGCCCCGGTCGCCCGGGGCGACGGGGAAGCCTGGGTTGCGACAGTTCTGACTGCCGCCGCAGAGGAAGATCCTTTCTTCGCGTATCCCATACTTCCCTATACGCAATTCGCGTTACTTGATGACACGGACGCGAATCACGGCGTCGCTGGCCTCGAGCGCCTTGACGACGTCCGCCGGAATCGCGCTGTCGGTATCGATCAGCGTGTAGGCGAAATCACCGCGGCTCTTGTTGGCGATCGCGTCGATGTTCACCTTCGCGTTGCCGAGGATGGACGTGAACGTGCCGATCATGTTGGCGACGTTCTTGTGGCAGATCGCGAGACGGCCGGCCTTGTTGGCGACGCCGAGCGAGCACGCCGGGTAATTCACCGAGTTGGCGATGTTGCCGTTCTCGAGGAAGTCGCGCATCTCCTTGACGGCCATGACCGCGCAGTTGTCCTCGGCCTCTTCCGTCGACGCGCCCAGGTGCGGAATCACGATGACGCCCTTCTGTCCCGCCGTCGTGGCGTTCGGGAAGTCGGAGACGTACTTGCGGACCTTGCCCGACGCGAGCGCGTCCAGCATGTCCTTCTCGTTGACGAGCACGTCGCGCGCGGCGTTGATGACGATGACGCCAGTCTTCATCATCGCGATGGCGTCGGCGTTAATCATGCCCTTCGTGGAATCGAGCGCGGGCACGTGGATGGTGATGAAGTCGCAATCCTGGTAGATTGTCTCGACGTTCTTGCAGTGCTTGACGCTGCGGCTCAGGTTCCAGGCCGCGTCGATCGAGAGGTACGGGTCGTAGCCGTAGACTTCCATGCCGAGGTCGATCGCCGCGTTGGCGATCTTCTGGCCGATGGCGCCGAGGCCGATCACGCCGAGCTTCTTGCCCATGATCTCCGTGCCGGCGAAGGCCTTCTTCGCCTTCTCGGCCGTCTTCGTGATCGCCGGGTCGGACACGTTCGCCTTGACCCACTCGATGCCGCCGACGATGTCACGGCTCGCGAGCAGCATCGCCGCAATGACGAGCTCCTTCACGCCGTTCGCGTTCGCGCCGGGCGTATTGAAGACAACGATGCCCTTCTTGGCGTATTCCGCGTGCGGGATGTTATTCACGCCGGCACCGGCACGGGCGACGGCAAGGAGATTCGCGCCCGGCACGAGTTCGTCCATCTTCGCGGAACGCACGAACACGGCGTCGGCCTCCGCAAAGTTCTCGGTGCGGGCATAGTTGTCGGTCAGGTTCGCCAGCCCGACATTCGCAATCGGGTTCAGGCAGTTGTACTTGTAGTTCATTGCTTCTTTTCTTCCGTAGAGTTTATCATGGAATTTACCGTCACGCATGACGATACGAAATATTATACCACAAACCGACACGCGTCGGGGAGGCGAGGGGGCGTCCTGTTACAACCCTGCTTGTGCAGGGGCAACGTCAAACCGACCAGACGACGTGATCCTGCTCGAGCGTAAAGACGCCGTTCGCCTCGAGCGCCTTCGCCGCTGCCTCCGGATCCTCGATGCGGAACTGGGAGGCGAGCGTGTTCTGCAGCTTCTTGACCGATCCGGGCGCCATCTTCTTCAGCCGCTCGATCTGCGCCTCGTCCAGCGGCAGCGCAGGCTTCTTCGCCTTGGCGCGCGAACGGACGGCCTTCTTCGGCTTCTCCGTCGCCTCGCCGTCGGCCGCCTCGGTCTCCGCCTTCGTCTTGCGCTTGCGGGTCGTCTTCTTCGCCGGCGCCGGGGCTTCGGCAGTCGAGACGGTGATGGTCGCCCCAGGCGCCGTCGTCACCGCAGACTCGGGAATCGGCTTGGAGTCGACTTCGTCCGGCTGCGGCGCCGAGAGACTGTTGGCGACGACATCGACGAACTTCTCCGGCAAGGCCTTGGGCGGCGGCACGGCGACGACAGGGGCGGAAACGGGCTCGGGCGCAGGCTCGGCAGCGGACGGCTCCGCGACCGCCGTCGGGCGGGCCAGTTCGGCGGCAATGGTCTCGGCCCGAGGCTCGGACTTCGCCGCGGG
The DNA here is from genome assembly GCA_945947925.1 of uncultured Verrucomicrobiota bacterium. Lineage (GTDB taxonomy): Bacteria > Verrucomicrobiota > Kiritimatiellia > RFP12 > UBA1067 > UBA1067. The sequence continues at coordinate 3,161 of CAMEZU010000091.1, read as the reverse complement.
AGCCGGAGCGGAACCGCCGATCAGGGCGAGGACCTTCTCGGGAGCCTCACGAACGTCGTAGTCGAGCCCGTCCCCGATCGGCACGACGACCGAGCCGCCGTTGCGACGCGGTTCGACGGTGACGACGAACGTCGAGTTGATCCAGATGGGCGTGCCGTCAAGGCGAGTGAACTTGATGAACATGGTGTTAGTCCTTGTAAAAGTCCCCGAAAGACTCCAGTGCCGGAATCCGCTCGAGGGAATAGCGAACGCCGAAGGCGCTTTCCGCCTCCATGACGAGCCGAAGATGATTGATGCTGTCCCACGCGGGCAACGAACCGCGCGTGGTTTCGTCCGTCAGCACGGACGGATCGACGCCGAAGATCCGCGCCGCCAGGGCTCGGAACGTCGCACGACGCTCCGCCGTTGCAAAGGCCTCTGCAGGCGTCATTTCAGTCTGGCCTCCCCGAACGGACGACGATTCGCAACGGCACAGAGCAACAGGAGCACGCCAACGGTCGCAACGGCGGAGAGCCAGGCCAGACAGGCGGCAATGCCGGAAAGCTCGCCGCCAGCGGGACGAGGCGGAACCGCATCCGGCTTGAAGTCGACCAGCGGGACGTGCAGCTCGTCACCGGACGCCAGGGTCTGCTTCATCGTTCCGCACGTCCCCTTCAACCCCTTGCGCGGCATCAGGTACGGCATGTCGACACGCACGACGTCGTTCGGCTTTCGGTCGGCGGCAACCGGCAGCGCCAGCGACTCCCAGCCGAGCACGGCGAAACCGCTCTTCGCCGCCCCCTCTTCGAAAGCCCGGCGACGCGACGGATCGGAGGAGAACGGCTGATTCTGATAGAGCTGCGCCGGGACGATCTGGCATCCCGCCCGATGAGGAGCGCAGAAGAGTCGCGCGTTGCGGGCAAGATCGACGGACCCGACCAGCACGACGGCCGTACAGGCGATGACGGCTGCCCGCGCGCGCTTTGTCAGGATAAGAAGACGACGGATGAATTCAAGCCCGAACCCCGCCAGGACGACAAGGCAGAACTCCGTGAGGTGATGCCACTTCACGGGCGCCCGCAGATAGTCGCCCATCGGCAGCCGATAGACGCAACGGTACACCGGCTCGCAGAAGCGACCAAGCGAGAAAAGCCAGAAGACGACGGCCGAAACGGAAAAGAAGATCACCAGTCCGACAACTGGCCGGTCAGGCGTCCGCCAGTCGGGATGGCGGACGAACCGAAAGACAAGGGGCGAGGCGAGGCCGAGAAGCGCCAGAAGACAGGTCACCCAGCCGACGTAAACGGAATGCTGGCGGTAGTTTGCCTTGCAGTCCGGGTCGTTCTCCATCGACCTCGGACGACCGAGCCGGCCCGTATAGGGCGCGACACCCGTTCCGCGGGCCTCGCCGATCGCCAGCGTCAGCGGACAGCTCGTGTCACCACGGACGCGCGCATTGAAGAACTCCGTCGTGTCTTCCGGCGGCAGCGACCAGTTGGTGACAAACTCCCAGCGCTTGTCGTCGGAATCGGCACCGCCATCCGGCAGGGTCTGTCCCTCGTCAATCTGCTTATCGCGGTTCGCGAGGTCGGAGCAAATCGCATGGCGGAAGCTCGGCAAGCCAATCGCCAGGAAGACCGCTAGGGTCAGGCCGGCGCCCTTCACCCAACGAAGCGGAAAGAATGCCCCCGCCGTCCGCGCCGTGCAAATCCAGCGGAAGACGAAATAGGCAAAGGTGAAGACGGTGAACAGAAGCCAGAGGTCCGGCTGGTAGAAGCTACCCCAGGCCAGACAGGCCCCGAGCAGGATCCAATGACGCCACTTGCCCTTCTCGAGCGCACGGTCGATGAGTCCGAAGGGAAAGACCCCGTACGTCATCCACTGGAACCAGCCGAGATGCCCCGCTGAAAAAAGCGTCAGCCAGTAGCCGCAGAAGGCCAGGAAAAGGCCCGCGCCATAGGCTGCGGGACGCGAAAGGCCGCGCCCTCGCAGGAAATAGACGAGACCGAGCGCCGCGCAGTAGGTCGCAAGGACGTACTGCAGCTCGACCCAGAAATACGGCGCACCCTGAAGCCGCAAAAGGTCGGCCGGCACGAACTTGCCGTCCTGGCGCCAGCCGCGGATCCAGTCCGTGACCGAATCGACAGGGAAGACGGTCGGACAGTCCGGCATGACCGGCACCATGTCGAGGGACCAGGTTCCCCAAAAGACGAACCCCGCCAGTACCGCGAAGACCGCGGTAAAGGCGAGGAACCAGCCTTGCTTCGGCTTGAGGGTCATGAATTACTTGATCGAGCCAAGGGCGATGAGCGCGAACACCATCGCGAAAATGGCCACAGTCTCGACGATGCCGAGCGCTGCGAGATAGTTCGTGAAGCCCTGGTTCGTCTCGGCCTGCGCATCGCACGCCGCAGCGCCCGCACGACCCTGGAAGAGCGCGGAGAGGCCGATCGCAAGGCCCGCGAAGATGCCGGCGACAAGGCACGGCACGCCCGCACCCTCGACGCCCGTCTTGCCGAGCATGATGAACATCAGGATCATTCCGTAAAGGGTCTGCGTAATCGGAGCGCCGACGAAGGAGAGGAGAAGGAACGGCGCCGGCTTGTTGGCCGCATAGCACTTCTTCCACGCACCGACCGCCGCAGCGGCGGCAAAACCGGTTCCGAACGCACTGCCCGCACCGGCGAGGCCCAAGCAGGCGACAGCGCCCGCGACGATCATAGCTGCATCACTCATTTTGTTTTTCCTTTCAGATTGTCGTTAATCCAAAATTCATCACTTGTCGTTAATCATTCATCGCTGGCTTTCCGCGCGAACGCACGGAAAGCGTACCCCGCCCAGCTGACGCCCTTGTGGTTCGAGAACTCGAGCGTGTTCAGACGGACGGCATGCACGAGAATCGAAAGCCCCGCCATCGCCAGGTTGAGGCCGTGGCCGACCACCAGGATCAGGACCATCGCAACCGAGAGGAGAGCCTTGACCCAGACGGCCCCTTCGCCTGCGACGAGCCCCGTCGCCATCGCGTCGACGTTCTCCGCGACCTTGACGGACGCGAGGCCGACCGCGAAGAGACGGACGTACGAGCCGATGTCGCCGAGCGCACTCATCATGTTCGGGGGCCGCAACCCGGGCTCCGCCCCGCGCCCCATCACGGCGGACGGCCCCGCCGGGAAGCCGACCAC
>CAMEZU010000090.1 GCA_945947925.1 uncultured Verrucomicrobiota bacterium | reverse complement strand
TGGACTGGACATGGGACGGGCATGGACCTGCCACCGTCGGACGCGGGACGCGTCCGACCTCCTTAGACGCGGGACGCGTCCCCTACAGGCGAGGGTGAGCCTACCGCACTCCACAACCGCGCGTCGACGCGGAGCGTCAGCGACACTTCGCCGCCGCATCAAGGTAGCGCTGCTCGCCGGTCTTCTTCCAGCGAGAGACGAGCGCATACACGCTGTCGGCGATGCGTCCGTGCTCGAAGTTGCACGCGGGACACAACACGCCGCCATCCACGAACGCGTCGCCCGTCCCCTTCACCTGGTACTTGACCAGCGCATCGGTCCAGCGCGCCAGCAGCGCCTCGTCGTCCGCCCGCTTCCAGGAATCGGCCTGTACCGTCATCGCCGCGCAGGCGAAGAGCGAAAGCATCGTCAGTTTCTTGAGTGTTGTCACATATCTGTTAACGAGAGGACTCCACGAGTCACCTTCAGATGGTCTTTCTGAGGATGCTTCTTGAAGAAAGCGGCGGTCTTCGATTCCAGCACGCTTGAGTTGTAACGCGAGATGTCTCGTTTGATTTCATAGAAGTCAATGGTTCCGGCAAGTTCGTCTTCACAGACGAGATCGATCTCCTCCTCGCCTTTCCGGTTCCACCAAGCCCCCATTCTGGTATAAGAGCTGTCTTCAACAAACTTCCAATAAAAGTACCGCTCAAGCGCAAAACCACTGAACGAATCGAAATCACGCGCGACAATCTCACACAACTGCTCATACCGACCGAGCTCGATCAAGTCCATATTTCGGAAGACGAAGCGGAACCAGAATCGGAAGAACATGTCTTCGATACGATACGCCGCGTTCTTGGTCTTCGGTGGATCAAAGATCGGCAAGGTCTTTCTGATCATATTGTAATTCTTCTCCAGATTCGCGAGATAGGGCGTCACCTGCACACCGAGGTCCTGCTCAATCTCCGCGTGCCGCGTATGTCCCGATGCGATGGCCGCAAGAACCGAGAAATAGTTCGTGTATTCCGAACCGAACTCCTGGACCAAGATGGACCGACCCTCTTCTACGAAAGGCGAAAGCGGCGAGAAAATGAACGAGAGCATCTTCTTACGCTTCACAGCACCTGCGTCCATCAGCATCGCCACATAGCGGGCGACTCCGCCGGTGATCGTCCAGAGATCAAGCAGGTCTGCATTGGTACAACGCGGACTGTAATCCTTGAGAATGGTCTTCAGCAACGAGACAGGAAACGGCTTGAGCTTCAGATGAGCGGTATTGCGCCCGTACAATGCAGCAGAATGATCGAAGAAGATCTCGTTCATCATCCGAATGACGCTGCCGGAGACGACAAGATTCAACTTATGCGTCCGCTGGACGCGATCCCACAAACCCTGAAGCTGTCCGTAGAAGGCCGAATTGACATAAGACATCTCTTGAAACTCATCAATCACGACCGTCAGCGGCCGATCAGCTGCAAAGGCGAACACGGCCTCGACAAGCTCAATCAAATGCTCGGCGCGACCGAGAAGCGGAATCTTCCCGCCGACCTGATTCACGACCGACGCCTGCAACTCCGCACAAAGCGTCTTCTCGTTCTGGCGGCGCAACAGCAGATAGACATAATCTCCCGTGCCGTCATTGAAGGCTTTTTCAATCAGTTCAGTCTTGCCGACCCGACGACGTCCGGTAATGACGGTCAAACGTGCCAACGTGCGCGAACGGTCCCGCTCGCCCCGCAACAGCTCAATCTCCTTTTCGCGTCCGTAGAACTTCATTCGCCCTCCATTAACATAATGCAAATTATGATAATGAAGATTATATCACAACTCGATCGGAAACGCTACGGGCACCGAAATTCTGGCTTCTCCTTAAGACCATTCATCTTGATGCGTGTACGATCGCTGGAAAGCGCGCAGCGTCTCCCGAGCGCTCCGCTCCTCAGCTCCTCCGCGTTGCGCCGCAGGCGTTATAACCGGACATAAGGAGCGGCGAGACCTCTCGTCTCGCCGCATGCCTTTCTTGAGTACGCGATGGCGACCATCGCGTCTACGGGCGAGGGCGAGCCGTCAGGCGAGAACGAGCCGGCGCGATTTCCGTGTGCTCTTCAGGAAAGTCACCGTCAGATGAGGAAGGACGACGGCGGGACTATGGCGAGGGCCTTTGTGTGAAAATGCGTCGGATCGCGGGTGAAGAGGTGCGTACAACCAGACCTGATGGCCGACTGCAACTGAATGTCGTCCTCGTAATCGCGGTCATGGAAATCTGCGGCAAGCTTCATCAGTTCCTTGTCAAGCGGCACGACATTGAAGACGCTGAGAATACCGCGCACGGCAATCATGGCTGTCGTTTCACTTTTCAGGCGATGGGCAATGTAGTGCACGTTATTGACCGTCAGCGCAGAGACATACCCCTCGACCGTCCCCTCCTCGCAGGCCGCCCACAATTTGAGGGCGTCATAGTAGAACGGTTCGCGCTCCAACAGATAGTCAAGAATCACATTCGTATCAAGGAAGATGCGCTTCTTGCGACAGACGCTTGATGTCGGCTTCTTCATCGCGCGCCATACCTTTCCATCAGGCGATCGCCCAGGACGTCACGATAATCCCAATCCGGACCGAGGGAAACATTAGGCTTCAGAAGCCCTTTGAGCTGACGTGTCACAGGTGGTAGCTCGCGATGCTCGTTCTCCACCTCATCGAGCATGCAGACCATTGATACGAACAGCTTCGAGATGCTGACCTTGCGAATCTTCGAATGATGCCGTGCCCGTTCCAGAATACTCTCGTCCATACTGAGGGACACACGGGTAGCCGCCATATCCATCCTCCGTTTATACGCATTGTTTTTGTGAATCAAATGCGTATAGTCTAGCAAGGTAATGGAAGGAAGTCAACCAGGCACCCATCGTGAGGAGTTGAGGAGAAGATGGTTGGTTGTTTGGATTGGGTTGTTGCCGGCTGCTGCGCAGCCGAGCGTCACTCGCCGAACGACACCGACACGTAGGCGGGGTCGCCCCCGCACCTCAGTACGCCAACGGGGACGCGGCCGCCGATGCGCGTCGACGTCATCGGCGCGGCCGGCGCGTTCAGCTTCGCCTCGTCCGGCATCCAGAGGAGCGTCAGCGGGAAGAGGCGTCCGTAGCCCGTCACCCCCTTCTGGGACACGGCCTTCTCCAGGAGGCCGCGCTCGTGGCGCGCGAGCACCTCGGGCGTGCCGTACTTGTCCGCCAGGAACCACTCGGCGATCGCCGTCACGCGGTGGACGCCCTCGAACTTGACCTTGTAGCGCCCGCCGTCCGCGAAGTTGAAGGTCTGTCCGGTCGGACCCGTCAGCTGGTCGATGAAGTCGGCCTGCTTGTCGAGACCCGGCGTTGCGCCGAATCCGAAGTCCGTCCCGTACGCCTTCTCGAGCTCGGTCATCACGACGGCCGTGAAGTCCATCGCATAGAACCAGTACGCAGCCGGTCCCTCCGGGAATCCGCCCTCGCCATACGCGGCCATGCAGCGCGGCAGACAGCCGACCGCACGCGCGATGACGCGGTCGGAGACGAGCGGCTCGACATCGGAGAGCGCGATCGCGCCCGCGCAGAGGCCGGCCTGGCAGACCTGTCCCCAGTTGTTCTCCGCATGCGTGAACCAGCCGTCGATGAGGCGGCCGTCCTCACGCACGAGCGCCTTGTCGAGCATCGCCCGCTCGAGCGTCTTGCGGTCCGCGGCAGCGATCGTGTCAAAGCACCAGTCGTAGGCGATTGCGACCGCGAGGCACATCTCGGCCGTGTCGAGGAAGTGGGAGTTGTTCCAGTCCTGGAACGCCGACACGGCGAGCGCCTCCTTCACGGCGCGGTCCGCAAAGCAGCGGTCCTGCGTGAGCTGCCAGGCCATCGCGCACGCGCTGATGCGCCGCAGCGCCTCACGCGAAACGGCGAGGAGACGGCGTCCGTCCTTCTTGTAGACGACAGGATCCGTTTCAAGCTCCGCCACGGCGATCTCCACGACCTTCCGCTTCGTCGCCTCGGCCAGCGAACCGGAGAGTCCGCGGATGCGCGCGAAGTCCGCCGCGTTCGCGAGAAGCCGCGGATGCGGCGTCGTGCGGGACGGCGCGAGCGGCAACGCGGCCTTCTCGGCGAGGAGCCACGGATAGTCGTGGACAGGGAGGTTCCGGTAAGTGACCACCTGCGACCCCGGGGTCGGGGTCGCGTACTCAGTACGCGGGGTCGACCTCGACCCCGCCTTGGCAGGCGAATCGACAACCTCTGCCGGGACCACATCCTCCGCCGGAATGGTGTACACATCGCCCGTGATGAGATCGACGAGGACCGGATCCTTCAGCGCCGGACCTGCCAGCGTCAGCTCGCCTGCGGTGGGATGGAGCGTCTCGTCGGGACGTGCGGAGCTGTCCCAGTACGTGACGACGCGTCCCTTCGGTGAGGCGTAGACGAAGGCTGCTGTGTGCGGCACGGACAGCGTGACCTTCGCCTCGGCGTCGCGGACGAGCGTGTCGTCGAAGACCGCCGCGAGGTTTCGGACCGCGCAGTACGCGGGCTTCACGTCGAGGAAGCGACGCGACTCGTCCGTATGCAGGATGCCCTTCGTGTTGAGGGGACGTCCCTTCTGCGTGTAGTTGATGATTGTGAAGAGGGACGAGTTGACGTCGTGTCCGAGATCGCCGAGCATGCGCCGGAGGTCGTACTTCGCCTGGGAGAGTTCGTTCCACGGGATGTTGTTCAGCGCATATGCCTTGCAGAGAGTGGACGGCGCACCGTTCTCGCCCTGCTGCAGGCGCGCATGCGGCGCGTACTTGCGGACGACACCCTTCTGCTGTCCGACCTTCTTGTAGGAGGAATCGGGATTCGGCGAATAGCCGTGATAGATGAAGGACGAGAAGAGGCTGACGTCGTCGCCCATCGCCGTAAGGCACTTCTCGACATAGGCCGCGTCGTTGCGCGAGAGGGAGAGTCCTGCGATGCGCGCGTCGGGGATGATGCGCTTGACGATCTTCACCGTGCGGACGTTGAAGGCGGCGATTTCGGCGGGGGTCTTCTTGCCCTTGAGGTCCGGCTCGTTCCACATCGCCCAGTCGGTGACGCGTCCCTTGAAATGCGTCGCGAGCGCCTCGACCCAACGGTCCCACGCGGCGAGTCCCTCCTCGCTCTTCGGGAAGCCGCCGCCCAGGTCCCAGCCACCGGCGCCGGCGTAGATCGGATTGCCGTAGCTCGTCTCCAACAGCACCTCGATGCCGTGCGCGCGGCATAAGTCGACGGGCTCGTCGAGCCACGAGAAGTCGTAGACGCCCTTCTCCTTCTCGCACCGCGCCCAACCGCCCTGCAAGCGGATGCGCTTGATTCCGAGCGGCGGCAGGAAGTCCTTGTACTCGGCGAAGACCGCAAGCTCGCGGTCCAGCACCTCGCAGCCGATCGTCCAATTCGAGGACGTCACATCCGAAGCGAGACGCGGACGGATGCGCGCGACGGGGTTGGCCTCATAGGCGAAAGCCGTCGCCCCAAGGAGGGCGGCGGCCGAGAGAGACATGAAACGCATTTTCATAGGTCGGTCAGCGGGGATTGGTCGGATTGAGGACGCCGTCCATGATCGTGCCGCCGGGGGCGAAGATGAAGAGCTTCGCACGACGGTCAGACTCGCCGACTGCGTTCGGGTCCGGGATAGGAGAGCTTCTCCATCCATTTGCCGTGACGCTTGAAGCCCTTGCCGTCGTACTCGAAGAACTCGGCGTCGGGATAGCTGATGCCGTAGACCTTCGTCACCTTCTCCGACGTCGCGGAGATCAGCACCTTGCCCTTCGGCGCATCCTTCTCGACGGCGACCATCGCGTAGATCGAGTTGCCGGGGACGGGGATGCCGAGGTCCTTCACCTTCGCCTTCGCGTCGCCGAGGTACGTGTCGTCGTCGCCCGTCTTCGGATCGTAGACGTAGAGATGTCCGCCCGCGTAGTCCTTGTACTTCGCCTTGACGGCGGTCTGACGCGCCACGCCGAAGCGACGAATGACCTGGGCCTCGCTCGGGAAGCGTCCGCTCGGGAAACAACCGGAGACGGCCTCCTCCCGCAACGTATCCGCAATCAGTTTCGTCTTGCTGTTCTGTTCGTTCGTCATCCCGAAGCTCCGGTTGTCCGTGCGAAAACGCCGTTACTTCCGCTTCGGCGGACGGCAGATGAGCTCGTCGATGATCTTGCCGACCTCGAGCTTGTTCACCTTCTCGGTGATGCGGATGTGCGGACCGTTCTCCTCGTCCGGAATCCACACGTTCTCGCCCGTGTCGCCGATCATCTTGTAAGTGCCGCGATGGACGTTGAAGTACGCCTCCTCGCCGCGGACCGCCGCGAGGACGGCCGTCTCGTCCCAGGCCGCGCGGCCGCCCATGCCGAAGCACCAGTCGCGCCACTTGCCGGGATCCTTACGGACCTCCTCACGCGTCGGGATGTTGCCCGCGAAGACGTCCTTCACGGGATTGCGCGGACCTTCCATCTCGGCGATGGAGCGCCCCGCATAGAGATCGCCGCCGTACTGCCAGTCGGAGAACACGATCGGCGTCGGCCAGTTCTCGAACGCGATGCGCGAGGACTGTCCGTCGTACTGCGAATTGTACTCCTTGCCCTTCGGATAGCGGCAGGCCATGGCGACCCACTTGATCACCTTCTTCTCGACGAGCTCGCGTCCCGTGAGCGGCGAGATCTCGTCCGGCTGCGTCTCGATGAGACGGCGCAGGTTCGTGAGGAAACCGATCGAGCAGATGACGACGGACTTGTCCGGAGCACCCGCGAGCGCCTTGCGGTAGATCACGTTCGCATCGGGCGCCGTATCGGAGTCGAGGTACTTCACCCACTGCGGATAGTCGAGCGCCAGCTTGCGGTACTTGTAGTGTCCGCCGTCACCCGGACCCTTCTCGCCGAGCGGGGAGGCCGGATCAACCTTCTCCTTCGCGCCCGCGTAGGCACCCATGACGCCCATGCCCTTCGCGCAGCCGACCGGAAGGTCCGCACGTCCGTAATAGCCGTTGATGACACCGATCGCCGCCGTGGAGGCGTTGCCGCGCGTGCAGCTCACCGTGGCGAGGATCTCGCACTCGCCCGCATCGGCGAGCGCATGGAGGCACGCGAGCGCGCCGACGTCATCGAAATCCGTGATCATGTCCGTATCAAGGATGACCTTGACGGGATCCGCGAAGAGCGGGAGTGCAAGGGTCGCACAGAGGGGAAGGAGGGGATTGCGCATTGTTTGATTGTTTGGATTGTTTGATTGTCAGATTCAGCGGAAGGACTTACCGACCTTCCAGTTCACGACGGTGGGGCAGAGAAGGGTCTGAACTTATTGACACAGTTTTTATTGATACAGTTAGTCATATCCGTTCATATTTCTGATGCGGCGAGTTCGGGTGCTCGGGGTCGGTTCGGACGACAAG
>CAMEZU010000089.1 GCA_945947925.1 uncultured Verrucomicrobiota bacterium | reverse complement strand
TACACAGATCGCGCCTCGGCGATGCACGCGGCGATCGCCGACGGCCGCGCAAAGAGTCCGTAGGCCAGGAAGAAGAAGCCCGACAGCGCGGCGCGGGGTATCCTGACGTACGGCTTCGTCATCGCTTCTTTCCGCCGGACAGCGCCAGGCGGACGAGCGTTTCGGTATCCTTGGCCTCGGGGTGCTTCGCGACGACGTCGCCGACCATCTTGTTCGCCGTCTCCTCGCTGAAGCCGAGCGCGGAAAGCGCCAGGATCGCATCGCGGAGAACGGGCGCGGCGGCCTCCTTGCCGACACCCGCGCGCTGGGCGGCGGATAGCGCCTCAATGGCGTTGACCTTGTCCTGCAGCTCGAGGCAGATCTTCTCGGCGGTCTTCTTGCCGACGCCCTTGATGGACGAGATGCGCTTGGCGTTGCCGCTGGTGATCGCCAGCGCCAGTTCGCCGACGGATCCGCCCGACAGGATGGAAAGCGCGATCTTCGGTCCGACGCCAGAAACGGCGGTCAGCTTGACGAACAGCTCCTTCTCGGCGGGCGTCGCGAAGCCGAAGAGGATCTCGTCGTCCTCGCGCACGCAATGGAACGTCAGGAGCTTCACCTCGCCGCCGGCCTTGGGCAGGCGGTCGAATGTCGACAAGGGAATGAGCACCTCGTACCCCACGCCGGCCGCCTCGACGACGACCCGCGTGGGATCCTTTTCCGTCAGCACGCCTCGCACGTACGCAATCACGTCGCGCCCTCAGGCCAGGATCTCGTCCGCCAACTTCCCGAGCTGCGCCTCGGACGCCGCGTCCAGCGCGCCCCGGATCGTCACGACCGTGTCGCAGAACGAGATGTCCTTCGCACCGGCGAAGAGCTCCTTCAGTCCCTTGGCCGCAAGCGGCGCCCAGGTGCCGTTCTCGATCAGGCCGATCTTGCGGCCCTGGTAGTTGCGGCGCAGGAGATGGCGGACGTACTCCTCCATCTTCGGGAACACGGCGCCGTTGTAGGTCGTCGTCGCCAGCACGAGGCGTCCGTAGCGGAAGCCGTCCTCGATCGTCTCGTACATGTCGTCGCGCGCGAGATCGGCGACCGCCACCTTCGGACACCCCTTCGCCTTCAGCGCCTCGGCGAACTTGAGCGCCGCCTCCCGGGTATGGCCGTAGACGGACGTGTAGGCGACGCAGACGCCTTCGGACTCGACGCCGTAGGACGACCAGGTCGCGTATTGCGCGACGGCGTGGGCGATCTCCTCGGGCGTCGCGAGCACGGGACCGTGCAGCGGACAGATTGTCGCGATCTCGAGTCCGGCCGCCTTCTTGAGCAGGGCCTGCACCTTGTCGCCGAACTTGCCGACGATGCCGAAATAGTAGCGCCGCGCCTCGCAGTCCCACCCTTCCGGATCGACGGCGTCGTTCGCGCCGAACTTGCCGAAGCCGTCGGCCGAGAAGAGAATCCTGTCCGTCAGGTCGTAGCTCACGAACACCTCGGGCCAATGGACGAACGGCGCCGCGACGAAGGCGAGGCGATGCTTGCCGAGGTCAAGCGTGTCGCCCTCCTTGACGACGACGCGCCGATCGGCGTAGTCCGTCCCGAAGTAGCCCTTCATCATATTGAACGAAAGGAGCTGGGACACGATCTTCGCCTCGGGATAGGCCTTCGCGAACTGCGCGATGCACGCCGAGTGGTCGGGCTCCATGTGCTGCACGACGAGGTAGTCCACCTTCGCGTCGCCGATTTCGCGCTTCAGGTTGGCGAGCCACTCGTCTCCGAAATTCTGATCGACCGTATCCATGACCGCGATCTTCTCGTCCCTGATCACGTAGGAGTTGTAGGCCATCCCGAGCGGAACCTCGAACTGACCCTCGAACAGGTCGATCTGATGGTCGTTCACGCCAATGTACCTGATGTCTTCGGAAACCTTCTTCTTTCCTTCTTTCTTTCTCTTTCGTTGGTTGTTGCGAATTGCGGTTCAGTCAAAGCGGTAGGTCTGGCCGGGTTCGGGGGCCACGGCGTTCGGAATGCCCATTTCCTTCAGCATCTGCTGCATGGCGGACACCTTCTCGGGCTCGCCGTGGACCGCAAAGGCGTGGCGGACGTTGTCCTTCACCTCGCCGATCCAGTCCTGGAGGCCGGCGCGGTCCGCATGCGCGGAGAGCGCGTTGATGACCTCGACCTGGGCCTTGAGCTCGACCTCCTCGCCGAGCACGCGCAGGGGACTGCGCTTCTCGACCACGCGGCGGCCGAGCGTGTTCTCGGCCTGGAAGCCGCAGATGAGGATGATGTTGTCCGGATCCTGCGCGCAGTGCTTGAGATGATGGAGGACGCGGCCGCCCTCGCACATGCCGCTCGCGGCGATGATGATCATCGGGCCCTGCATGTCGTTGAGCGCCATCGATTCCTCGGGCGTGCCGACAAACTGCATGCCGGGATACTCGAGCGGATTCTTCCCCTCGGCGATCATCCGGCGCGCCTCCTCGTTGTACACCTCGCGGTGGTTCGCGTAGATGCGCGTCGCCTTCTGCGAGAGCGGGGAGTCGATGAAGACCTTCACCTCGCGCGGGACCTTGTTCTTCTCCTTCAGCTTGTTCAGGTAGTAGATGATCTGCTGCGTGCGCCCGACGGAGAACGCCGGAATCAGGAGCTTCGAGTTGTGGCGGTCGATGTACTTCAGGTACTTCTCGAGCCGCAGCTCGACGTCGTCCGCGCTCGGATGGTACTTGTCGGCGTAGGTCGACTCGACGAGCAGGATGTCGGCGCCCGACGGATACTCGTAGTGGCGCAGGATCGGCTGGTTCGGCTGGCCGAGGTCGCCCGAGAAGAGCAGCCGGTGGTTGTGGCCGTGGTCGCTGCGGATGTCGAGCTGGACGAGCGCCGAGCCGAGGATGTGGCCTGCGTTGAAGAACTCGAGCGTGATGCCGCGCGCGATCTCGCGCGGCTCGTGCATGTGCGTCGGGATGAAGAGCTTCATGAGCGCGTCGACGTCGGACTCCTCGTACAGCGGCTCGAAGAGCTTCTTCCCTTCCTTGCGGCGCTTCTTGTTGATGTAGTCGAGGTCGCGCTTCTGCAGGAAGCACGAGTCGCGCAGCATGATGTCGCAGAGGTCCGTCGTCGACTGGCGCGCGAAGACGCGCCCGGCGAAGCCCTGCCGCACGAGCTGCGGAAGGTTCCCCGAGTGGTCGATGTGCGCATGGGAGAGAATGACGTAGTCGATCGTCTTCGGATCGATCGGGAGGTTCCGGTTCTTCTCGAACGCCTCCTTGCGGTGCCCCTGGTAGAGCCCGCAGTCGAGCAAGATGCGCTTGCCGTTCGCCTCGACGAGATGCATGGACCCCGTCGTCGTCTGAGCCGCTCCGTAGAAAGTGATTTTCATACCCCAATTATAGCAAAAGCGGGGCGGGAACGGAGGATTTCTTTTCGCGCGGCGTACTCGGGTCGGTCAACTACAGAATTAACGATGGCTTTTCAGCCACTCCTCGTCCTCGCCGTCCCATTCCGGATCGGCTTCCGCCGCTTTCTTCGTCCGCAGCAGCATCAGCTTGTCGAAATCGTCGTCCTCCAGGTCGCTGACCTCGTCAGGACGGTCCGGCGCGACCTCCAGGCAGCGCATCGTGCCGAGCGCGATGCGACGGAAGATCGGACCCGCCGAATTGCCGCCCTGGTGGTACCTGGTCTTTTCCTCGAAGTCCAGCGAAACGAGAATCACGACGCGGGCCTCCGCCGGCGCCGCATCCGCGGGATCGGCCTTGACGACGCCCGAGGGAACAATGCCGCAGAAGGTCGCGCGGTAGAGACCGGGCGCGTACTTGCCGTTCTTCACCTTCTGGGCGGTGCCTGTCTTGCCGGCCACGGAATAGCCCGGCACGCGCGCACGCAAGGCCGTGCCGCCCTTCGCGGTCACGCCGAGCATCATCTCGCGGACCTGGCGGGCCGTCTCGGGACGGATGACGCGCACGCCCTCGGGATCAGCACGAAGCGAGGGGTCGAGGATGTCTTCGCCCGAGGCGTTCTCGACCTTGCGGACGATCCGCGGCGAAATCCGCACGCCGTCGTTCGCAATCGCTTGGTAGGCAGACGCCATCTGGAGCGCCGTGACGGAAACGCCCTGCCCGATCGCCGCGCGCGACCACGTCGCCTTGTCCCACATGCGCACGTTCGGGTCGCGCAGGATGCCGACCTCCTCGCCGGGCAGCTCGATGCCGGTCTTCTGTCCGAAGCCGAACTTCCGCATGTAGGCGTAGAGGCGCAGGGGACCGAAGGCATAGCCGAGCTTGCCGATGACGATGTTGGAGGAATGGACAATGGCGTGACGGACCGTTATCGTCGGGTCCCACACGTGGCCGCCGTCGCCCGGAAGCTTGTAGTAGCCGTCCTCGTGGCGGTCGGTCGAATAGATCGAGTCGGGCGTCACGAAACGCGCATCGATCGCCGACGCGGCCGTGATCACCTTCATCACGCTGCCGGGCTCGTAGGTGAACGACGTCACGCGGTTGACGCGGGGGTCGGAGACGATCGGCAGGTCGGTCGGGATCTTGCCGTATTCAAGCGGATCGAAGTCGGGATGGGACGCGAGCGCCAGCACCTCGCCGGTCCTGACGTCGAGAATGACGCACCAGCCGGCCGCCGCGCCGTACGTGGCGATGCCGTCCGCGAGCGCCGTCTCCGCCTCCTCCTGAACCCTGCGGTCGACGGTCAGGTAGATGTTGGCGCCCGGAACGGCCGGCGTCAGCTCGACCTGCTTGTCCAGGAGCGCGCGGCGGCGTCCGTCCTGCTTGCCCCGCTCGACGCCGGGAAGCCCGCGCAGGTCGCGGTTGAAGCGTTGCTCGACGCCGGCGGACCCGTCGTTCTCGGCGTTGACCGAGCCCAGGACGTGCGCAAAGCGGCGCCCCTCGAAATAGCGCCGTTCGTAGGAGTCCCGCACGATGATGCCCGCCACGGCGTGCGTGTTGGTCAGGATCCGATGCGCCCGCGCGTCGTCGCTGACGCCCAGGAACTGGTAGCGGTTCCCCAGGTTCTCGCACATCGCACAGACGTTGGACGGATTGAGGTGCAGGGCCCCCGCGATCGTCATGGCGATCGCCTTCGGCGAACGCGGCTCCTTCTGGCCCTTCGCCCTCACCTTCGCCTCGCGCAGGGCGACCGGATCAAGCCGGTATTCCCAGGTCGGCGTCGCCTTCACGAGCGGCTTCCCGCGGCAGTCGTAGACGCCGCCTCTCACCGGATGCAGGATCTTCTCGTAATCGTAGCGGGGCGCTTCGACACGCGTGCCGTCGTCTAGGTTGAGATGCGTCCGCACCACCCGCACGGCAGGACAGCCGGCGAACAGAAAGAGTCCGAAAAACGGAAGCCAGAATCGCCAAGCGGAGTTCATCGGCCTCCCTAGCGGACGATCGGACGGCGCGACGGCGCCACCGAAGCCGTCGCCAGGCGGTCAAAGCGCTGGCGCGCCAGAGCCACGGACTGCTGGCCGGGGCGCAGCGTGCCGTTCTTCTCGACGTGAATGATCTGGTGCGCCTTCGCGTAGTTCATCTCGAGCCCGCGGCGACCGAGCGCGCGGTTGAGATTGTCCGTCGACTTCGTCGCCTCCCAGCGCGCGCTCACCCGTTCGAACTCGGCCTGGCGGGCGGTCAGCGTCCGGTCCTTCTGACCGATCGACGTCATGAGCTGCCCGCAGCTCGACTCGGCGAGGGTGTTCAGGACAACCATGACACCAAGCGTCACCACGACGGCACCGATATGCATCACGTGCATCCCGATGACGGAGCGTCTTCTCGACACCTTGCGATTCTGTCTCATGCCAGTCCCCCTTTTTCGACGACGCGAAGCTTGGCGCTCCGCGACCTTGCGTTCAAAGCCATTTCCTCTTCTCCGGCCGTTACGGCCTTCTTCGTCACGGGACGAAGCCTCGGCAACGTCCCCTCCCATCTCTCGCCGCCCTGCTGCAGCGACACCATCTTCCCGACATGCGCGGCGAAGAAGCGTTTCACCACGCGGTCCGTCAGCGACTCGAAGGTGATCACCGCAAAGCGCCCGCCCGGCTTCAGCAGCCCGAGGCCACCTTCCAGCGCGCGCTCCAGCTCGCCCATCTCGTCGTTCACCTCCATCCTCAGCGCCTGAAAGACGCGCGTCGCCGGATGATGGCCGCCACGCCGCCCGATCAGTTGCTCGACGAAGTCCGCAAGATCCAGCGTTGTCTCAAAACGCCTTCTCCCGCCTTCTCCGTTCTTCGTCCGCCAGTCTTCATTCGCACGGACGATCGCACGGGCGATCCGCCGTGCGTTGGGCTCCTCGCCCCAGTCGCGAAAGATCTCTTCCAACCGTTCCGCCGTCTCTCCGTTCACCAGATCGGCCGCGGTCAGAGCCCGCGATCGATCCATGCGCATGTCAAGGGGTCCCTCGCGGAGAAAACTGAACCCACGTCCGGCTTCATCCAGCTGAGGACTCGACACACCCAGGTCAAGCAAGATTCCATCGACACTCTCCCATCCGTTTTCACGGGCAATCGCCGCGAGGTCGCCGTGGTTGCCCTTGGCCAGCGTCAACCGCCCCCACGCCTCGTCCCCGCCGCACCGCAACGCCTCGACTTCGCGAAGCGCCTGGTCGTCACGGTCAATCCCCAGCACGCTCCCGCCCCGGACGAGAATCTCACGCGTGTGGCCGGCCCGTCCGAGAGTCCCGTCCACATACCTGCCGCCCGCCTTCACGGACAAAGCATCCACCGTCTCCTTGAACAGAACCGGTATGTGCTTTTCAAACGGCATCTCGCATCCTTCTTTTCGTCAGCCGATCAGAACCCGGCCAGTGCCAGGGCTTCACGCAGCCCGGCCTGGTCGACGACATCCGCCGGCGCGAGTGCCGCCGGATCCCAGAGCTTGATCGTCCTCACCGCACCCACCATCGCGACCGTCGTCGTCAAGTTCGCAAACTGAAGGAGCTTGTCGCTAATGCGGATGCGGCCTTGAACATCAAGCGCGGGCATTTCGGAGTTGGCGCCAATCTTCTGAAGGACGGGAGCCAGCGCCGGATCAAAGAGCGCTCGCTCCCGCAACTTCGCCAGACGGGCCTCCATCTCCACCGTCGGAATGATGTTGACACACCGTTCCACCGGATCGGGCATCACATAGACGAACTCTGGATCCCCCATCAACGCACGCCATTCACGAGGAATGGTAAAGCGCTTCTTGGGATCCAACGCATGATCGTAACGGCCAACAAAACCGCCCGTTCCTGCTAAAGTCGTCTGCGCGATACTCTGATTGACCACTTTTGACATTTCTTGACACTATTATACACTCCGTGACACCTTCATGCAATAGTAAAAATAAAAAATATTTTTTATGTGGTTTTTGGCATATTTCCGCTGATTTTTGGCGGTGAAATGCCCGTGCGCTTTACACGGTGATGAAGTTCAAACTCTCGATACATTGACGCTTTTGCTCCATCTGAGGATGG
>CAMEZU010000088.1 GCA_945947925.1 uncultured Verrucomicrobiota bacterium | reverse complement strand
CAATGAACACTTTTCCGAAATGGTCTGAATTCACTCCTGATTTTGCGGCGGCGGAACTGACGCGGCTGCTGGCGGAATCCGAAACGAAGGTGGCGGCGATCGAGGCTGCGATGCCGACGACGTACGAGGGACTCGTGTGGGCGCTCGATGACGCGACGCGCGAGCTCTGGCACTGCTGGGGCATGGTCTCGCACATGCTCGGCGTGATGAATGCCGAGGCGTGGCGCAAGGTCGAGTCCGACTTCCAGGAGCGGATCGTGATGTTTTCCCTTCGCGTCGGTCAGTCGAAGCCGCTTTACGAGGCGGCAAAAGGCGTGCTGGAGAGCGCAGCTCGCGAGGGCGCGAGCAGTACGGTCTTCGGCGGGGCGGTGTTGTCGGCGACGCGCCGGCGCATCGTCGAGAAGATGGTGCAGGGCGCGGAACTCGCCGGCGTCGCGCTTGAGGGGGTGAAGAAGGACCGCTTCAACGCAATCCAGGCCCAGCTCGCGAAGCTGTCGATGGACTTTTCCAACGCCGTTCTCGACGCGACCAAGGCCTTCACGTTCACGAAGGACGGGACGACCTACACGATCGACGACGCGAACTTCCCGCAGACGATGAAGGAGTGCAAGGACCGCGAGGTCCGCGAGGCGCTCTACCGCGGACGCGTCACCCGCGCGCCGGAGAACACCGCGCGCATCGCCGAGATCCTCGCGCTCCGCCGGGAACTCGCCGCGATCCTCGGCTTCGCGAACTACGCCGAGCAGTCCCTCGCGACCAAGTGCGCCCCGTCCGTCAAGGCCGTCTTCGACATGATCGACGAACTCGACCTCGCGACGGAGAAGGTCGCCGCCGAGGAGGAGCGGGAGCTCGCCTGCGCCTGCGGAGTCGAGGGCGCGCCCGCTCCCGACGACATCCGGCCGTGGGACCGGTCCTTCCTCGCCGAGCGCCTGCGCGAGAAGAAGTACGCCTATTCCGAGGAGGAACTCAAGAAGTACTTTGAGTTCCAGGACGTGCTGAAGGGACTCTTCCGCATGACGACCTTCCTCTTCGGCGTTGACGTCGAGGAGGTGACCGGGGACGCGATGCCGCAGACCTGGCACAGGGACGTCCGCTTCTTCGCCGTGAAGGAGGCGGGAAAGACCGTCGCGCACTTCTACCTCGACCCCTATGTGCGCAACGGACAGAAGCAGGGCGGCGCGTGGATGAACGAGTTCCGCAACCGCAACGACCGCCTCGGCACGCTGCCGCTGGCGCTCATCGTCCTCAACAACAAGGTCCCGGATGCGGACGGCCGGACGTTCCTGCCGTTCCGCGAGGTCGAGACGCTCTTCCACGAGTTCGGCCACGCCTGCCAGCAGATGCTCACGCGCGTTGGCGAAGAGGACGCCGCGGGCATCAACCTCGTCGAGTGGGACGCCGTCGAGGTCGCCTCGCAGTTCATGGAGAACTGGTGCCTCGACGACCGCACGGGCATCTTCGTCCCCGAGGACCTCAAGGCCCGCGTCAAGGCGGCGAAGAACTTCCGCGCCGCCTCCGCCTGCCGCCGCCAGCTCTCGTTTGCGAAGACTGATATGATGCTGCACGCGGACTCGAGCGACTCTCGCGGGACTGACGGCGCTGGAAAAGACGCCAATTCAATCAAGAATGAGGTTTTTGCGCACTTCGGCATGCCGATGGTCGACGGGGACCTCTTTCTCAACGCCTTCACGCACATCTTCTCCGGCGGCTACTCGGCCGGCTACTACGGCTACAAGTGGGCGGAGGTGATGAGCGCGGACTGCTACGGCGCCTTCGAGGAGGCGGGACTCGCCGACGACGCGGCGGTGCAGCGCGTCGGCCGGGCCTACCGCGAGACTGTCCTCGCGCTCGGCGGCAGCGCATCCGCCTACGACGTCTTCATCCGCTTCCGCGGACGGAAGCCCACCTCGGCCGCGCTCCTGCGCCAGCAGGGGCTCGCCTGATCGGGAAGGATCCCATGAACGTCGCAGTCATCGGCAGGGGTCTCATCGGCGGTTCGATCGAAAAGGCCGCGCTGCGCGCCGGCCATGCGGCGTCCGTCTTCCGCGGACGCGGTCCCGTGCCCGACCTCGGTGCGTTCGACCTCGTCTTCGTCGCGGTTCCGCCCGAGGCCATCCCGGCGCTCGTCGACGCCATTGCCGCAAAGGGCAACCTGAAGGACGGCGCGATCGTCGTCGACATCGCGGGCATCAAGCGTCCGATCTGCGCCGCCCTCGCGAAGTACGCGAAGGAGACGCGCTGGCACTTCGTCGCGGGACACCCGATGGCGGGCAAGGAGAAGGTCGGCTACGAGAACGCCGTCCCCAACCTCTTCGACGGCGCGTCGATGATCCTCACGCCGTTCCCCGAGACGCCGCAGACGGTCCTGGCGACGCTCGACGCCTTCTTCCGGACGCTCGGCTTCAGACGCGTCGTCATCACCGACCCTGCGCACCACGACGAGATGATCGCCTTCACGAGCCAGCTCTGTCATCTGATCTCGTCCGCCTACGTGCGCGAGCCGCTGTCGGTCTCCCACGCCGGCTACTCCGCAGGTAGCTTCCGCGACATGGTGCGCGTCGGCGCGCCCGAGCCGGACACCTGGACCCAGCTTTTCTTTGACAATCGCGACGCGCTTCTGCCCGTCCTCGACCGCTATCTCGCGCGGCTCCGGGACTTCCGCGAGGCGCTCGCCGACGACGACCGCGCGCGCCTCCACCGGGCGCTCGAGACCGGCGTCGTCGCCAAGGCCAAGATCGACGAGGAGAACATCACGCTGTGAAAATCGGAAAGACGCTGAAGCTTGAGACTTACGGAGAGTCGCACGCCCCGTGCATCGGCATGCGCCTCGAGGGTCTGCCCGCAGGCATCGCCGTGGACCGCGACGAACTGCAGGCGTTCATGGAGCGCCGTGCGCCCGGACGCGACAAGTTCTCCACCGCCCGCAAGGAGCCGGACGTGCCCGAGTTCACGGCCGGGCTCCAGGACGGCGTGACGACCGGCGCGCCCGTCGAGGCGATCATCCGCAACACCAACACGCGCAGCGGCGACTACGAGAAGACGATCCCGCGGCCCGGCCACGCCGACTTCCCGAACTACGTGAAGACGGGACGCATCCCCGCAGGCGGAGGGTCCAATTCGGGACGCCTCACCGCCGCGATGTGCATTGCAGGCGGCATTTGCCTCCAGGAGCTGAAGCGCCGCGGCATCGCCGTGTCCGCGACCCTGACCGAGGTCGGCGACATCCTCGCCGCGAAGGCCGTGGGCGACTCCGTCGGCGGCATCGTCACCTGCACCGTGACGGGACTCCCCGTCGGTCTCGGCGGCTCCATGTTCGACGGCATCGACGGCGCGCTCGCCCAGGCGATCTTCGGCATCCCCGGCGTGAAGGGCGTCGAGTTCGGCAACGGCTTCGCCGCAGCGGGACTCAAGGGCTCCGAGAACAACGACCCGTTCGCGATCGTCGACGGCAAGGTCGTGACGACCACGAACAACCACGGCGGCGTCCTCGGCGGCATGACGAGCGGCATGCCCCTCGTCTTCCGCGTCGCGCTGAAGCCCACGCCGTCCATCTACCTGGAGCAGAAGAGCGTCGACCTCAAGACGATGACCGAGACGACGTTCCGGGTGCGCGGACGCCACGACCCGTGCATCGCGCGCCGCGCGGTTCCCGTCGTGGAGGCCCTCGCGGCCGTCACGGTGCTGGACGCGGTCCTGACCGATGCTGCGGGCGTCGACTTCATCCCCGTGCCCGTCGACGAGCTCACGAACGTCGTCATCGACTCCAACGTCGCCGCGCTCTATCCCGAGCTCGCGAAGAAGGCGATCTGCGTCATTCCGTCCGGCGAGGAGAACAAGACGATCGCCACCGTGACGGACATCTGGTCCGCCTTTGCGAAGGCCGGCCTCGGCCGCAAGGACACCGTGACCGCGATCGGCGGCGGCGTCACGGGCGACCTCACCGGCTTCGCCGCGGCGACCTGGATGCGCGGCATCGACTGGATCAACATTCCGACGACGCTCCTGGCGATGGTGGACGCCTCCTACGGCGGCAAGACCGCCTGCGACCTCCCCGTCGGCAAGAACATGGCGGGCGCCTTCCATCCGCCGCGTCGCGTGATCATCGACGCGAACTTCCTGAAGACGCTGCCCGCGCGGCGGCTGGCGGACGGACGCGCCGAGATGATCAAGCACGAGATCATCGGCGCTCTTCCCCACGACGGGTCCGTCGCGGGCGTCCCGACCTCGGATGAGATCAAGGCGAACCTGTCCGTCAAGATCGGCATCGTCAAGCGCGATCCCCTCGAGAAGACGGGCGAGCGCATGAAGCTCAACTGCGGACACACCGTCGCGCACGCGATCGAGAAGGCGACGAACTACGCCGTCTCGCACGGCGAGGCCGTGGCGATCGGCTGCGTCGAGGAGGCGCGCCTCGCGGAGCGCCTCGAGCTTGCGCCCGCGGGCTGGGCGGACGAGATTGCGGCGCGTTTCAAGGAGGCGAACCTCCCCGTGACTCTGCCCGAGGGACTGACTTTTGAAGGCCTCAAGCCGCTCATGAAGGGCGACAAGAAGCGCGAGGGCAACACTGTCGTCTTCGCGCTGCCGTGCGGCTGGGGCGATGTGAGAGGAGTGCGGCAGTGATGAAACCGCTGTATCTGTACGGACCGCCGGCGAGCGGCAAATCCACCTGGGCGAAGCGCCTGCACGAGGAGACCGGACTCGAGGCCGTCGATCTCGACGCCGAGATCGTGCGCCGCGACGGGCGTCCGATTCCCGAGATCTTCGCGACGGACGGCGAGAAGTTCTTCCGCGACCTCGAGAGCGAGACGCTCAAGTCCGTCGAGGCCCCGATCGTGGCCCTCGGCGGCGGCACGCTGCTCCGTCCCGAGAACCGCGCCTACGCCGAGGAGCACGGCTTCGTCGTCGTCCTTGACGTCGATGACGAGACGATCGCGCAGCGCATCGAGGCCGCGAAGGGGACGCGTCCCCTTGGCAACAAGCTCGCCGAGCGCCGTCCCCACTACGCGTCCTTCGCGCACCACGTCAAGCCCGACGACGCGATCCTGATGCCGGGCCTCCTGCAGGGGTCCGTGACGCCGCCCGTGTCGAAGTCGCATCTTCACCGTCTCCTGATCGCCGCATTCCTGAGCGGCAGGAAGGTGTCCGAGCTCCCGGCCTGCGCCGACGCGTGCGCGGACATCGACGCGACCCTCCGCTGCCTCAAGGCGCTGGAGGACCGCAATCCCGTCCTCGACTGCGGCGAGAGCGGGTCGACGCTCCGCTTCTTCGCGCCGCTCGCGGCTGCGCTCGGACTCAAGGCCGAGTTCGTGCGCCGCGGACGCCTGGCGGACCGTCCAATGCTCACATACGACACGCTTGAGCCGGGCGTGCAGGAGCTGCGCGGGGACATCTCCTCGCAGTTCGTGACGGGACTCCTCTTCGCGCTGCCGCTCCTGAAGGGCGATTCCGAGATCCGCTTCACGACGCCGCTGCAGTCGCGCGGCTACGTGGACATGACGCTTGACGTGATCGGACGCTTCGGCATTCGCGTCGAGGAGACGGCGACCGGCTTCAAGGTGCCGGGCAACCAGACGTATGTCGCGCCGGCGGACCTCGCGCCCGAGGCGGACTGGAGCGGCGCCG
This sequence comes from uncultured Verrucomicrobiota bacterium, assembly GCA_945947925.1. Lineage (GTDB taxonomy): Bacteria > Verrucomicrobiota > Kiritimatiellia > RFP12 > UBA1067 > UBA1067. The sequence goes on along the minus strand of CAMEZU010000088.1, from coordinate 1,815 downwards.
CGTTCTGGTATGCGGCCGAGGCGCTCGGGTCAGACCTCGCGGTCGAGGGACTCAATCCCGACTCGAAGCAGCCCGACCGGGTTGTCGACGACCTCGTCATGCAGATCGTGGCGGGCGGTACGATCGACGTCTCGGGCTGTCCCGACAACTATCCGGCGCTGGCCGTCGTGAACCACGTGCTCGGCGACCGCGCGACCTTCGTCGGGACGGAGCGGCTGCGGCTGAAGGAGTCCGACCGTCTCGCCGCGATGGCAGAGGTCTTCGCCAATCCGAACGACGTGGACGCGAAGAACGACCACCGCATCGCGATGGCGGCGGCGATCCTCTCCACGGTGTCCGACTCGCCGACCCTCATCCACGGCGCGGACTGCGTGAAGAAGTCCTACCCGACCTTCTGGTCCGAGTTCCACCGCCTTTGCGCGCGCAAAAACGCCGCGCCTCATTGCAACGACTAAGGGAACATCCACATGAACGCAACTCTCGGGACGATGATCTGTGCGCTCGGCGGCCTCGCTGGCGCGGTGTTCGCCCTGCCGTTCCGCGGCATCAAGGGCTGGAAGTACGAATCCTACTGGTTTGTCTACGCGCTTGCGGGACTGATCGTCTTTCCGATGGTCTTGGCGCTCGCGACGTGTCCCGACCTCTTCGGCGTCATCGGCCGGGCGGACGGCAAGACGCTCGCGCTGTGCGTCGGCTTCGGCGCGCTGTGGGGACTCGGCGGCCTCACCTGGGGACTCATGATCCGCTACCTCGGCATCGGACTCGGCCTCGCGATCGGCTGCGGACTCTGCTCCGCGACCGGTACGCTCATCCCGCCGATCGTGACGGGCCACGCCGGCGACCTCGTTGCGAACAAGGCGGCCGTGATGACGCTCGCGTCCGTTATCGTCTCCCTCGTCGGCATCGTCCTCGTCGGTCTCGCCGGCAAGCTGAAGGAAGGCGAGCTGGACGAGGAGGCCAAGAAGAAGGCCGTCGCCGAGTTCGACTTCAAGAAGGGCATGGTCGTCGCGCTCTTCTCGGGCATCGCCTCCGCGGGCATGAACTTCGGCCTGCAGTCCGGCGGCGCGCTCCAGTCCGCCGCGGCCGCGGCCGGTGCGGGCGCGAAGTGGATCGGCATGCCGGTCCTTGTCGTCGTCCTCTGGGGCGGCTTCGCGGTGAACGCCGCGTGGTGCCTCTGGCAGAACACGAAGAACAAGTCCTTCGGAGACTATCTTCCCACTCGTCATTCTCCATTCTACATTCTCAATTTTACATTCGCCTCCCTCGCCGGTATTGTCTGGGCGTGCCAGTTCGCGTGCCAGAAGATCGGCGAGCCGGCGATGGGGTCGATGGCCTACATCTCCTTCGCGGTCGTGATGGGCAGCTGCGTTCTCTTCAGCTCGCTCCTCGGCATCGTCCTGGGCGAATGGAAGGGCACGGGAGCGAAGACGAAGGCCGCGCTCGCCGCAGGCCTCCTCGTCCTCGCCGCCTCGATCGGCATCGCCGTCGTCGCCAAGTCCCTCTGAGCCGGACTGACGTACGGGGCGGAATCCCCGGAGTTGAATATGATGCGGCATCAAAAGGAATTCTGATGCCGCATCGCAGCATCTTCTGATGCCGCATCAAAATGTCTTCTGCTCGTCAACACCGCTGGCGCGGTCTTGACCGACCTCGGCATCTGAGCATCTGAGCAAAAGTGCATCTGAGCTAGAATGATGTGATCACCGCGAAGGATGACGCGAAGCACCGGTTCTTCAAGGTCTTCCTTGAGGTCGAGTAAACGCACCCTGCTGTTGGCGACTTGACGTCAGGGCCAGGGAAAACGCGAGGCCCGGG
>CAMEZU010000087.1 GCA_945947925.1 uncultured Verrucomicrobiota bacterium | reverse complement strand
CGTGAGGCTCCACGAACACAAAACATTTTCATGCGGCATCAAAAGATGCTGCGATGCGGCTTCATATTCCCCTGTGATGCCGCATCATATTTAACAAAGGGGGAGGAGCGACCCTTTGCTGTTTGGACCGGATGTCAGTTGTAGTACGCGTAGCGCTTCTCGAGGCGGGACATGGTCCAGGCGACGAGGGCGTTGAAGACGTAGTAGAAGACGGCTGCCACGATCAGGGGCGTCATCGTCGTGTTGGCGGACGAAAGCTGCTTCGCGATCGTGAACATCTCGGCGACGGCGATCGTGAAGGCGAGGGACGTGTCCTTGACGAGCGTGATGACCTCGTTGCCGATCGCCGGGATGACGCGCTTCAGGGTCTGGGGAAGGATGATCCTGAAGAACGTCCGCCCCTTCGACATCCCGAGCGCCTTCGCCGCCTCGTGCTGGCCGCGGTCGATGGACTGGATGCCGCCACGGTAGATTTCCGCAAAATACGCCGCGTAGTTGAGTCCGAACGCGAGCACCGTCGCGAGGAGGCGCGGATAGCGCGAAAGCGGCATCCCGAAGAGGATGTACGGCGAGAAGTAGACGAAGATGATCTGCAGCATGAGTGGCGTTCCGCGCACGATCGAGATCCACACCGCCACCGTGCCGGACACCACCCGGTTCTTCGACATCCGCGCAAGCGCGAGCGGAATGCCGAGCGGCAGGGAGATGAGCAGCGTGAAGACGAAGATCTCCACGGAAACGACAAGACCCTGCAGCAGGTCCGCAACCATCGATCCGAACGTCATTTCAGAATCAGCGACTTGGGTTCAATGTCATACTTGGCGGCGATCTTCTCCATCGTGCCGTCGGCGGCGAGCTTGCGAAGCTCGGCCTCGACTTCGTCGCGGAGCTTCTCGTTGCCCTTCTTGAAGCCGATGCCGTAGGTCTCGGTCATCACGACCTCGTCGAGCATCCTGAACTTGCCGGGGAGGTCGGACATCTTCTTCTTTGCGACGCCGATGTCCATCGCGACCGCATCGACCGCGCCCGCGTTGAGCTCGTTGACCGCCTGGTTGTAGTTCGGCTCGACGATCAGCTCCTTGAAGGTCTTGCCGAGCGCGGCCGCAGCGGCATTCGCCTCGTCCTTGCCCGCGAGCGCCTTCTGCACGGGCGTGTCGGCCTGGACGCCGACGACCTTGCCGGCGAGGTCCGCGAGCGACGCGATCGGCGCATCCGCCTTCACGAGGACGACCTGCGAATTGTCCACGTAGGCCGCGCTCCAGGTGTAGGCGTCCTCGCGTCCCTGCATCGTGAAGCCGTTCCAGATGCAGTCGATCGAACCGGAGTTCAGCTCCATGTCCTTCGCGTCCCAGTTGATCGGATTCGCGACGAAGGTCCAGCCCTTCCGCTGGCAGACCTCGCGCGCGAGGTCGAGGTCGAAGCCCTTGTACGTGTCGCCGTCCTTGTAGCCGTAGGGCGGAAAGTCGGCGTCGAAGCCGACGATGAACTGTCCGTCGGTGAACGTGTTGCGCTCCTGGCAGCCGCAGAGCGCGGCGAGGGCGGTGGCGAGAACGACCAACTTCTTCATGAGGGGGTTCCTTTCGGGGGATGTGCGATTCAGTCGGCGTATTTCTTGACGAGCGCGGCGATCTCGGCGGACTCCTTGTCCGTGATCACGCCGTCCGCGCGGACGCGCTCCAGGGCGGACCTGAACTCCTCGGCCTCGCGTCCGTCGAGTCCGCGGAAGAAGTCGAGCAGCACCTCCGTCTCGTGGAGGTCGACCTTGCCCTCGAAGAGGATGTCCTTGCCCATCGCGCGCAGCACCTTCGCGAGCGCACGGGCGTTGACCGGCGAGAGCTGCGTCGCGCCGTCGTCGGACGACGTGCGCGTGAGGTACTTCGCGCCGAAGAGGACGGCGACCATCAGCACGACGGCGAACGGCAGCGAAATCCACGCCGAGCCGGCGAAGGCCGCGACCACGTAGCTCACGCAGGAGACCGCCGCCACGAGGAGCGCATACGGAAGCTGCGTGTTGACGTGGATGACGTGGTTGCAGCGCGCGCCGGCCGAGGCCATGATCGTCGTATCGGAGATCGGCGAGCAGTGGTCGCCGCAGACCGCGCCCGCCATGCAGGCGGAAACCGCGACGATCGTCATCGTGCTGCCCGGGATCGCCGCAAGAACGATCGGGATGAGGATGCCGAACGTGCCCCAGCTCGTGCCCGTCGAGAACGCGAGCGCGACGCCGATCAGGAAGATGATCGCCGGCAGGAACATCTTCAGCGAGGCGGCGGGTCCGTTGATGAGGTCGGAGACGAAGATCTTCGCGCCGAGCGAATCGGTCATCGTCTTCAGCGTCCACGCGCAGCAGAGGATCATGATCGCCGGCACCATCGCCTTGAAGCCCTCGGGGAAGGACTCCATGCAGTCCTTGAAGCTGATCACGCGGCGGCAGAGGTAGAACGCGACGGCAAAGACGACGGCCGCGATGGACCCGTAGACGAGGCCCACGGACGCATCGGAGTTCGAAAACGCCGTCATGAAGTCATGGTAACCCTCGCCGGCCTTGGCGGGATCGAAGAAACCGCCCGAGTAGATCATGCCGAGGATGCAGGTGACGACCAGGACGACCACCGGGACGAGCAGGTCCCAGACGCGACCGCGGCTGTTGTGCGCGAGCGCCTCGGCGCCCTCCGCGAGCGCGGAGAGGTCCTCGCGGCCGGACTCCGCGGCCCGCTCGTAGGTGCGCATCGGTCCGAAGTCGAGCTTCATGACCGCAACGAAGAACATCGTCACGATCGTCAGGATCGCGTAGAAGTTGTACGGAATCGCGTTGATGAAGAGCGAGAAGCCGCTTGCCGCGCCCGCGCCCTGCGCAAAGCCGGCGACGGCCGCCGCCCAGGAGGAGATCGGCGCGATGATGCAGATCGGGGCCGCAGTCGCGTCGATGAGGTAGGCGAGCTTGGCGCTCGAGACGCGCTTCGCCTGGGTGACGGGACGCATCACGCTGCCGACCGTGAGGCAGTTGAAGTAGTCGTCGACGAAGATCAGCATGCCGAGGATCACGGTCGCGATCTGGGCGCCGACGCGCGACTTGATGTGCGTCGCGGCCCAGCGTCCGAACGCCGCCGAGGCGCCCGTCTTGTTCATCATCGCGACGAGCGAACCGAGGAGCACGAGGAACATCAGGATGCCGATGTTGTAGGGATTGGCCACCGACTTCACGAAGCCGTCCGACATCACGTGAACGAGCGTCCCCTCGAAGGATCCCTGCGAATAGAGGACGCCGCCCGCGACGATGCCGATGAAGAGCGAGGAGTAGACCTCCTTGGTGATCAGGGCAAGGAGAATCGCCAGGAGCGGCGGGAGCAGCGCCCAGGGCGAGCCGAAGAAGCGGTTCTCGGCGCGGATCGTCGCCAGCGCCTCGGCTTCGTGCGCCTTGAACGCGGGATCGCTCTGCACGTTGTCCGCATAGGCCTCGACATAGGCCTTCGCCGCCTCCATGTCGGAGAGATCTGGCGCAGCGGCTTCGACAGCGGCTTCAGCAGGCTCCGGCGATGCGGGAGCGGCTTCGTCCGCACGCGCGAACGCGGCGGAACAGGCAACCAGCAGGGCGACGATCAGCTTTTTCATTTGCGGCTCTCCTTCAGCATTTCACGGATGCAGTCGATTTCCTCCGGCGTGACGACATTGTCCGCGAGGATGTCGCGAAGCTCGTCACGAACCTTCTCGCGGAAACCGACGCCGGTGACCTTGCCGAGGAACTCGCCGAGGCGGCCCTCGTGCTTCGCGTCGAAGATCTCGGCGGGCGTGCCCTCAACGGCGATCCGGCCGCCCTCGAGGAAGAGGACGCGCGTCGCCACGTCGCGCGCGAAGCGCATTTCGTGGGTGACGACGACCATCGTCATGCCGTTCTTCGCGAGGTCCTTCATGACGTCCAGCACCTCGCCCACCATCTCGGGATCGAGCGCGGAGGTCGGTTCGTCGAAGAGCATCACCTGCGGATGCATCGCGAGCGACCGGACGATCGCGACGCGCTGCTTCTGTCCGCCCGAGAGCTGCTGCGGATACGCCTTCGCCTTGTCCGCAAGACCGACGCGCGTCAGCAGCTCCATCGCCTCCTTCTCGGCCTCGGGCTTCGCGATGCCGCGCACGAGCCGCGGGGCGAGCGTGATGTTATCCAGGATGGTGAGGTGCGGGAAGAGGTTGAAGTGCTGGAACACCATGCCCATCTCGGAACGGACGTGGTTCTTCGTCGTCTCGTCCGCCTTCACGATGTCGATGCCCTCGAAGACGATCGAGCCCTCGGTCGGCTGCTCGAGCAGGTTCATGCAGCGGAGGAACGTCGACTTGCCGCCGCCGGAGGGACCGATCATGACGACCACCTCGCCCTTGCGGATGTCTGTCGTGAGGCCCTTCAGGACCTCCAGCTTCCCGAAGCTCTTCTTCAGGTTCTCGATTTTCAAAAGGATGTCGCTCATGAAAAGTCCTTACGAATCGTTGTGGACGGGGTTCGCCCCCGTGTTCCTGAGATGGCGCTCGAGGATCCCGAGCAGCCAGGTCATCGTCATCACCAGCACGAGGTAGATCGCCGCCACCGTGAGGTACGGCGTATACACCGAATAGGTCTGCGAACGGATGATGTCGCCGCCCTTCGCGAGGTCGATGAGGGCGATGTAGCCGACGATCGACGTGTCCTTCATCAGCACGATGAACTCGTTGCCGAGCGCGGGAAGGACGTTGCGGATCGCCTGCGGCAGAATCACCTTCAGCATCGTCCGCCAGTAGCTGAGACCGAGCGCGCGGCCCGCCTCCATCTGGCCGGGATCGATGGACATGATGCCCGCGCGCATGATCTCCGCCTGATAGGCGCCCGAGTTGATGCCGAAGGCGAGGATCGCGACGAACACCTTGTCGAGCGACTTCAGGATGATGAAGTAGCAGATGAGGAGCTGCACCACCATCGGCGTGCCGCGGATGATCGTCAGGTAGACCTTCGCGATCGCATTGAGGAAGCCGAACTTGCCGTACTTGTCATGCGAGGAGCGGACGATGGCGACGACGAAGCCGATGATGAGGCCGAGCAGGATCGCCGCGATCGCGACCTCGAGCGTCACCCCGAGTCCCTTCAGGAGGTACCGCCAGCGGTCCGCCTTGACAAAGCAGAGCTGAAAATCGTCAATCAGAGACTGGAACATTCCCTCAGTCCTTCAGTTTGTCGGCTTCTTCCGTGAACTGGACCGTCCAGGCGGCGAGCTTGCCGTTCGCCTTGAGCTCCTCGATCGTCTCGTTGATGACCTTGAGGAGCTCGGGCTGTCCCTTGCGGATCGCCACCGCGTACTCTTCGGTCGTAACGAAGTCGGAAATCGCCAGGGAATCCTCGCCCTTCACGCAGTTCTTCGCCGGATCGACGTCCGCGAGGACGACGTCCACGCGGCCCGCCTTGAGCGCCGCCACGGCGGCCGCCGGCGAGTCGAAGCGCTCGGGCTGCTGGCCCAGCGTCTCGATGACATACGTCTCGCTCGTGGTGCCGCTCTGGACGCCCACCTTCTTGCCCTTCGCGGCATCGCCCGTCAGGTACGGGTCGGTCGTCTTGTACACGAAGACGATGCCCGTCTTCACATAGGGAACAGAGAAGTCGACGTTCTGCTTGCGGTCTTCGGTAATCGTGATGCCCGCCGCGGCGAGGTCCGCCTTGCCCGAGATCACGGTCGGGATGACGGAGTCGAAGTTGACGGACTCGACGACGAACTTCTTGCCGAGCTTCTCCGCGACCGCCCGGCAGATCTCCACGTCGATGCCGACGACCTCGTCGCCCCGCAGGAACTCGTACGGCGGGAACGTCGCCTCGGTGATCATCCGGATCGTGTCCTCGTCCTTCTTCACGCAGCCGCACAGAACCGCCGCCACCAAACCCAGAATCGCAATCTTCTTCATCTTGATCTTCTCCATTCTACATTCTCAATTCGACATTCTTCATTCTTTCATTGCGTCCGCCTCGGCCCGGTACTGATCCTTCCAGGACTCGATCCGGCCGGACGCCTTCAGCTCGGCGATGACCTCGTTGACCGCCTTGAGGAGCTCAGGGCGCCCCTTCCTAATCGCGATCGCGTACTCCTCGAGGTTGATCGGTGTCGGGGCGATGGCGAGGTCGTCCTCGCCCTTCACGCAGTTCTTCGCCGGCTCGACGTCCACAAGGACGGCGTCGCAGCGCCCGGCCTTGAGCGCCGCGCACGCCTCGGGGGCGGAGCGGAAGCGCTCGGGCTCCTGCTGGAACTGCTCGAGCACGATCGTCTCGGCGGTGTTGCCGCTCTGCACGCCGATGCGCTTGCCCTTGCAGTCGTCAGCGGTGAGAACCGGCTTGTCCTTGCGGTAAATGAGCACGATCTCCGTCTTCGCGTACACGTCGGAGAAGTCAACGCTCTGCTTGCGGTCCTCGGTGACCGTGATGCCCGCCGCGGCGAGATCCGCCTTTTCGGAAATGACGGACGGGATGACGGAGTCGAAGTCGACGTTCTCGACGGCAAACTGTTTGCCGAGCTTCTCCGCAACCGCCCGGCAGATCTCCACGTCCACGCCGACGACCTCGCCTCCCCTCAGGAACTCGTACGGCGGAAACGTCGCCTCGGTCACCATCTTGAGCGTATTCTCATCCCGGGAAGAACACCCCCAGCAGCACAAGCCGACAAGCGCGGCACCAACAAGAGACCTGATCAACATCCTTTTGACAAACCTTTCCTTGAACATGCGCAAGCTTCTTGCGCTATTTTCGGTAAATTATATCAAAATCTCCGCCGAGAAACCAACTCCACGGTACTCAATCGAAATGAATCGGATGCGCGCGCAATTCGCGCGCTACTTGGCAAATCCTCGGAGAGGACGCACCGGGATACCCCAGTAGCGGTCGCAGTGGAACCGGCTGAAAAAGTCCGAACGGAAGAAGAGGTACCACGCGTAGACGGAATTCTCCGAACGCGGCGTGGAGGACCAGTAGAGGCCGCCCGAGCCGGGGCTGTAGAGGGCGGAGTCGTTGCCGTAGCCGGCAGCGGGAAGGAAGATGCTCTTCGTCGAGAAGGCCCCCTTGCCCGTCACGAGCCGCCCGTACACGCCGTTGCGCGTCGTCCACGTGGTCGTGCAGTTGTCGATCAAAGCGGCGAACTCCGCGTCCGTCGGCATCCGCCACGGCGCGCCGAGGTGCGCCGTCGCCGCGTCGTACTTCGCCACGAGGTTGCCCGTCGCGTCGATGTAGCCGGCCGACTGGAGCTGGGCCGTGGTCTTGTTGTAGGTCGGGCAGTTGCCGCTCTTGAAGGAAAACGATGCGCCGGTCCGGGACGACACCCAGCCAGTGTCACTCGCATTGCGCGCATACCCCACCGTGTCGCCCCACCAGAAGTAGTAGCCGTATTCCTCGGGCTTCGTGGCGCCCACGTTGCACTCGGCCCAGTAGGGTCCGCCCTCCC
>CAMEZU010000086.1 GCA_945947925.1 uncultured Verrucomicrobiota bacterium | reverse complement strand
GGACACGGCTGGGTTCCGCAGGATGGACTTGCGCTGGCCTGTGTCCCGGGTGGACCTTGCACCAGCCTTGGATCGGATGCCGGCCGCGGCGACCCTGCCGTTTTCCCTCCGTGGGCAGCGCATCCCAGCGGTTTCGATCCGTCCGCCTGCGACGATGAAGGACGTGGCGGACATCTTCACCGCAGCGTCCAGACCCTTGGATGCCGAGCGTCGTTCGTTCACCTTCACGGCGGATGCCTCGTGTGCGAACCGCCCGGCGCGTCCGTACGCCGCGAAGAACGTCGACGCCTTCTCGGCCTTCCGCGAGGTCTGCGACCGGAACGGGTGTGTCTATGAGGTGTCCGGCACGAACGTGACGATACGCGCCGAGTTTGCGGAGGCGGACTGTCGTCCGCCCGATGTCGCGGCGCTCCATGCCGAACTGATGTCCCTTGGCTTTGCCTCGGTGAAGGGGGCCACTTACGTGAAGGGATATTTCCGTCCGAGTGTCGGTGTAGAGGAGCGGGATGACATGGACGAGGAGGCGGAGAGCCTCAACAAGATGATCAGGGATGAGTATATGCCGTCCTGTCGCGCGGACGTGGGGATGGGCGGCGTCACCTGGGAGAAACCGAGCGCCGCGGATACCAATCGGATGATGGTGGTCGCCTTGGGCTGCACCTGGTGGGAAGCACCGTGCGAGGAGTGCTACGAGGAGTCCGTCCGGCTGCCGCGCGAAGCCGCCAAGCTGATCTTCGCCCTGGAGGAGGGCTGGGAGGTGGATACGTACAAGGCGTTGGTTTTTGCCCTGCAGATTCACGAGATCGGACAGCAGACGGAGGCCCGGCGCATCTTCGAACTCCTGTGGGATCATCCGCGGACGGCCCGGCAGGCGCTGCAGCGGCTGCGTGAGACGCTGGCGCGCGTCGGCACGGACTGGACGACCGAGGAGGCCTGGCGGCAGGCGAAGGGCCGCGAGATTGAGGAGGTGTGGCATCGTGAAGCCTGGGGACTTCGTGAGCCCGAACCCCCGGCGGTTGATGATGATGACGAAGACGAAGAAGAAGAGGAGGACGACGATGAAGAATAAGTCCGTCAAGCCGCTTCCCAAGTATGCGGAACCCGCGTATCCGACCTTAGTGGAAATCGGGCGTGCGGATCTGTCGCGCATCCCGGCGCGGTGGCAGGGCCTCAGGGTCGTTGCCTCGTCCATCGGCGCGGCGGCGATGAGTCTCAAGGCGCTGGCCCTGGAGGCCGACGCGGTTGTGCCATCCGTTCCGGCGACGCCGCTTGCGGTCGTTCCCGACGCGGAGGCGCCGAAGGAAACGACGGCGCGTCCCGTGACGGAGGTCTGCCCCCTGCCGGCGAAGGAGATCGCGGGCGACGGCGCGGGCGCCTTCGGATGCGTAGCGATGAATCCGCCGCACATCCTGCCGGAGGGCGAGGCGCTGGACTTCATCGCGCGCGAGTTTGCGAAGCGGGGTGTCGTGCTCCGGGATTGTCCCGTACTGGAGGATGTCGAGATGCCGGTCCGGGAGTGGAAGCCGACGCTGGAGGAGTTCGCGGTGGCACAGAAAAAAGCCGAGGCCGTCGGCGCGAGTGTCCGGGCACCGCGGGAACGGCGACGCATGATGTTGGATTTCGGGACGGCCGATGGCAGCTTGATGGTGGAATACGTCTCGAGCTCGGATGAGCGGCAGTGGAACTTCGATCCGTGGCGCGGCGCGTTTACGGCATGGGGTTATGACATGCGTGGCGCGGCGGAAGACGTGGTGAAAGGACTTCGGGCGCGGACGGAGGGCCGCCCCGTGACGGTCGGCGTCTTCTACGATCCGTGTGCCTGCCTGCCCAAGGGCTGGAAGCCGACCTATCCCGAAGGCATGACGGAAGACGACCGAGGGGCCTGGGAAGTCCGGCGGAAACAGGCGATTGCAAAGAGCACGGAGCTCGCCCGCGAGAAGCTCATCGCCCAGATCGAGCACTTCTTCAAATACCTCGAGAAGCATCCGGTGAAATAAGGGGAAGGGCGTATGAATGAAGTGTGCGCGAAAATGAAACGACTGGTTCTCGGCCTGGTTCTGTGCGGACTGGCGGCGTTCGCCTGCGGCAATTCGGCTGTGGGGCGGGAGGTTGCCTCTGAGGTGGTGCAGAAGGCGCTCGGGGTCACCAACGTGGTCTATCGCCTGTCGACGGAAGAGGCTGTGCGCGCCGTGGATGAGGTGTTCGCGAAGAACCAGGACTATCGCGACGAGGGCGTGCGTCGCCTGATGAAGCGCCGGTTGGACGAGGGTCGGGGCGAGATGTATACCTATGACCGATTGGGAGATGGATGGGAGGAGCCCGCAGGCAAGGTTTGTCATGTGCTCAAGTTGGTGAATCTGATGCCGGAGGTCAAGGGGCTGTCGCATTATGTGTATTCGCCGAGTATTTTCTATGACCGCGCCAGTTGGTCTGCGGATGAGCCGGAAAAGGTTTCCGCCTCTTGCGTGGACGTGCGGACGCGGTACCGTTCGTTGCTGGAGACGGTCCGCGCCTTTGAGACGGCCCCGGTGCGCGCGACGGAAGTGTCCCGCAAAGTCGTGGCCGATGTGGAGACCGTCCGGCTTCTCTCCCTGACGCACTTCGATGCAAGCGCGTTCCCTGACATCGGTGATGAAGATCACTATAATTTTGTTGATGAGGATGAAGACGGAAACGTAATACGCCACGAGCCGCCGATGCCCAAGGCGAACTATCTGGTGACGCTCCGTGTGCGCCCCGAGTACCGGACGCCGGACGGGTTCGTCCGCTTCTCGTTTCCCGTGACCCTGAACGAAATGCCCCTGACGCCGAATGGGGAATGGCTCTTCTATCGCGGTATCACGCTGTCCGTCGGCTTCGCGACCTCCAACGGCGTTTCGCGCGTCGCGCGGATCGATCCCGTCCTGCCGTATCCGCCCTATGGACGGGAGAACATCCGACTCTATTCCTTTGAAGGCGAGATGAATCCGGAGACCTGCCCCTACTCGCGCGAGGATCCCTTCGGGCGCCTCGTCACGCCGGAGAAGGGCGTCCGTTCGCTGCTCGTCAACTACGGGGATCATACCCTGGTGCAGTATTCGTGCGAGACCAATCTGCTGGTCGGCTTCCTCGGCAGCTTCCCGGACTTCAGCGCGACAACCCGCGTGCGCGTCTGGACGGACGGATCGTCCGCACGCCCGGAATACTGGCGCGACGCCTGGTTTGCGTTCAAATGCGAGACGGATGATGACGAAGACGAGGACAGCCCCTGGTACGATTCGCGGGTGCAGGTACTTCCGGCGATAGCGGATGCGGCGACGGATGACGCCTACGTCTTCTCCCTGCGCGGCGTCCGTTTCCCGGAGGTCTCCTTCCGCGCGCCGGCGACCATGGGCGATCTGGCGGACTTCCTGACGCACGCGACGAAGCCGCATTGCGGGGAACGCCGGTCCTATCCGGTGACGGCGGACGCGTCCTGCGCGGAGCGTCCGCTGCGCCCGTATGCGGCCAAGGACATCGCGCCCTATGCGCTGCTCACGGAGATCTGCAGTCAGAACGGTTGCGGATTCACGGTGTGGGAGACGAACGTGACGATTTGTGCGACCGTCCGTGCGGAGGACCTGACGCCGCCGAATCTCGACATGCTCCACCGGGAACTGACGGAACTCGGCCTCGCGTCCGTCTGCGGCGCTACCTATACGAACGGCTGGTTCGACGCGTCCGTCAGATGGGCCGATGGCACCTGGAACAAGGAGGAGGAAATGCGGCGCGACTGGTGGGTGCGTCCGGTCGCGGGCGTGACGAACCGGGTGCAGATCCTGGCGCGCAACTGCGTCTGGTGGGAGGTCGTGCACGGGTACGACGAGAAGGAACCGCGTTTCCGTGGGGAGGACGAGGGACCTGTCCGTCTGCGTCGGACGATCGCCCGGTTGATTTTCAGACTCGAGGAGGATCCCGCAGCCGCAGCCACCGTCGACAACCTGGCCTTTGCCCTACAGCTGCACGAGACGGGTTTTCGGAAAGAGGCGGCGCGGATCGTGGAACTGCTCTGGCGGAATCCCGAGGCGGCGGTCAAGGCGCGGGAGGACTTGCGCGCGTGCGTCGCGGAGAGCGTGAAGGCGTTCCCGACGGCCGCGGCGTGGATCGCCGTCCGCCAGCGTGAGGCGGCCGAGGAGAAGGCGAAGAAAGCCGCGAAGGAGGATGACGATGAAGAGTAACGTTGTTAAGCCGCTCCGTGCGTATCGTGCGCCGTCCTATCCGACGGGGGCGGAGATCGGGCGCGTGGACCTGTCGCGCGTGCCGGCGCGGTGGCAGGGTCTCAAGGCCGTGGCATCAACGCTTGGCGCGGCGGCGATGAGCCTCAAGGCGCTGGCCCTGGAGGCGCAGGAGGCGGTCAAGCCCGTGTCCGCGGCGCCTGTCGTGTCCGTGCCGGATGCGGAGGCCCCGAAGGCTGTGGCGCAGGAGCCGGCGACGGAGGTGTGTCCGTTGCCCGCGAAGGAGATTGCCGGCGACGGTGCGGGGGCGTTCGGCTGTGTGGCGATGAATCCGCCCGTCATCCTGCCCGAAGGCGAAGCGCTGGATCTCATCGAGAAGGAGTTCGCCAAGCGCGGACTCACCCTAGTGGACTGTCCCGTAGTGGAAGGCGCCGACGCGCCGAAGAAGGGGTGGTTGAAGACCTTGGACGTCGCGGAGCTGCATCGGGTCTTAAATCGCCAAAGGGTGGGCGAGCTGCCGGATGTGCCGCGCGAACGCCGCCGGGTGATGCTCGATTTTGCGACGCCGGACGGGGCGATTGCCGTGGAATACGTCTCGAACGATGATGCCGACGAATGGGTCGAGAACATGGATTGCCATTCGACCGTCAGGTGCGTGAGGACGCGGCTCGGGGCGGAGGAAATGGTGCGGACGCTGCAGACGCGGACGCACGGCAAGCCCCTGAAGGTCGGCATCTTCTACGATCCCTGCGCCTATCTGCCGGATGACTGGAAGCCAGCCTATCCCGAAGGCATGAAGCGGGGGGATCCCGAGGCGTGGGAGATCGCCTGTCAGCAGCGGAAGGCCGCAAGACGGGCTCTCGCCCGCGAGAAGCTCATCGCCCAGATCGAGCACTTCTTCAAATACCTCGAGAAGCATCCGGTGAAATAAGGAAAGACGGCGGCGGTGACGGTTCCCGTCGCTCTTCTTCAGTCCTCGCCTTCATGGAAGGTGCCGTCGGCGTGGAAATGGCCGGCGGCCTTTTTGTTGCCGGACTGTGCGGCGAGGGCGAGCTTCAGCTCGTAGACGCCGTCCGTCACGACTTCGGCATCCGGATCGTCCAGGCCCTCGATCGCGGTCCAGCCGCTCCCTGAGGCACCGGGGACGACGGGGACCGCGAGGAAGGTGTCGGCATCGTGCTCGTCACGGACGAAGACGACGGGATCGAGTCCGTTCCTGACAATCGCCGCTGTCGGAACGGCGAAGGACTCGGGGGCCGAGGCGTCGAGGACGCAGTCCGCGGACGCGCGTTCGCCCGGCCGCGCCTGCGGGGCGCCGTCTGGGAACTCCACATAGACGTCCGTCGCCTCACCATAGCCGAAGGCGAGCCGTCCCGTCGCGCCCTTGCAGAGCGCCTCTTGTCCGACCGTGAGCCGCGCGAGCTCGCCGGGCGTCACGAAGGCGCGGAGGCGGATGCGGTCGGGACGGAGTCCCGTGACAATCGTCGCGCCCGCCTCGACCTGAGCGCCCTCGTTCGTCTCGATCCGCTCGACGAGTCCGTCCGCCGAGGCCCGGACGACGAGCGTCGTCCCGCGGATCTCGGCGTCACCGACGAAGGCCGTCCGTTCGCTCCGCTTCACATCCAGCTGCGAGGCGAGCTCGGCGTTGGAGAGTCCCACCTCCTTGTAGGCGGCGAGCCGCTTTTCGAGGACGGCGATCTCGCGGTCCTTCGCGGCTAGGTCGAAGGACTCGATCTCGAAGAGGACGTCCCCGCGCTTCACGGTCCCGAGCGCCTTCACCTTGATGTGGATGCGTCCCGGTGCCGGTGCCACGGTCGCAAAGCGCGCATCCGGCGCCAGCTCGAACCGTCCCGGCAGGGCGAAGGTCGCCGTGACGCGCCGCCGCGCGAGCGGCACGGTCTTGAGTCCGAGCGTCTTCTGCGCCGCCGCAGAAACGGTCACCGCCGCGCCGTGGGCGTGCTCATGTACATGTTCGTGCCCCTGCTCGTGTTCATGTTCATGCTCTTCGTGCGCGAGCACGGGCGCAACGGAAAACGCAATCGTCACCAAAAGTCCCCAGGCAAAAAACTTCATAAGGCCAAACCTCCTTCATTCATCATTCATCATTCATCATTTATCACTTATTGCTCGAACAGCCAGCGCGCGGTCGCGCTTCCAGTCGAGTTCGGCCAGGCGGGCGTCGAGGATGTCGGCAAGGGCGGCGAGGTAGTCGGCGGGCAGGATCTCGCCGATGCGGAGAAGATTGTCGAGGTCCTGCTCGCGCGCGGGCGGAGGCGGGGTGTGGTCGTCGAGGTCCGCGAGCCGCCGGCGAGCTGCGGCGTCCTCGCGGACGAGGTTCTGCCACGCGCGCAGGGCCGCGAAGCGGTCCGCATCGCGCGTCGCCTCGGCCTCGGCGATGGCCTTGCGGTTGCGGTTCCAGAGCGGCAGGTCGATGCCGAGCGCGAGGCCCGCACGGTTGTCGCCGTCCTCCTGCGAGAAGGCGGGCCCGATCTTGAGGTCCGGATACTGCCGGCGGATCTCCGCCTCGAGCTTCGCCTCCGATCCGTTGAGGCGCAGGATCTTCTCCTGCACGCGTGGATGCTTCACGAAGGCGAGCGGATCGACGGACGGCGGCGGGGCGTCCTCTCCCGCAAGCGCGGTGTCCGCCACCTCGAAGCGGACGGACGGGGCGAGGCCGCAGAGCGCGCGGAGCGCTTCCTCGGCCTCGCTGACGGAGGCCCGCGCTTCGACCGCCAGGTGTTCGCGGGCGTGGTGGCGGCGTTCGTTGGCGGCGCGTTCGGCGCGCGTCGTCTCGCCGCGTTCGGTCAGGTGGTCGAGCTTGCGCTCCGCCTCGGTATGGCGGGGATCGACGGCGAAGGCGGCGAGGAGACGCGCCTTCTCGCGGGCGTAGGCGAGTCGCAGGAAGGCGGCGCGAGCGTCCGCGGCGACGGTGCGTTCCTCGGCGCGGACCGCCATCGCGTCCGCAGCGGCGTAGCCTTCCGCTGCGCGCGCGTCGAGGGCCGGGGCGCCGGAGAGGGGAAGGGTGAAGGACAGCGTGGCGCCGCCGAGGAAGGGATGCGGGGCGGAGCCGAGGATGCGGTTGAGGTCCAGGTCGAGGGACGGATCGTTCCACCAGCCTTCCTCCTGTGCCGTCCGTGCCGCACCCCGGGCCTTGAGCCGCAATTCGTTGAGTCCGGGATTGCCGATGCGCGCGAGGAGCGCGGCGTCGTCCGCGGACGCGAGGCGGACCGTGTTCGTCGCGTTCATCCAGCTGTCGCATTCCTTCTCCCAATCAATCGGCGTCGCCTCGTAGCTCGTGCAGCCGGCGAAGAGGAGGAG
>CAMEZU010000085.1 GCA_945947925.1 uncultured Verrucomicrobiota bacterium | reverse complement strand
CAGATCCACCGCGACTACTGCCTGCAGGTCCATCCCGACTGCACGGCGTGCCGGCTGCTGGCCGACGAGGAGGGAGGTGTGGTATAATGATAAATCATGGACCTTATTCCGAGCTTTCAAGTCGATCACACGCTGATCGTTCCCGGCATCTATGTCTCGCGCACCGACACGATCGGCGGCGACTATGCGACGACGTTCGACGTCCGCATGAAGCGGCCGAACGCAGAACCCGCGGTGCATCCGAACGCGCTGCACACGATCGAGCACGTCGTGGCGACCTATCTGCGCAACGATCCCGAGTGGAAGGACCGCATCGTCTACTGGGGCCCGATGGGCTGCCTCACAGGCAACTATCTCATCGTGAAGGGCCGTCCGACGCCCGAGGAGATCTGTCCGCTCGTGCTGCGGGCTTTCGAGCATCTGCGCGACTACGAGGGGCCTGTGCCTGGCGCCACCGCCGTGAACTGCGGCAACTACATCCTCCATGACCTTGCGATGGCGAAATGGGAGGCGGCGCGCTTCGTGGAGACGCTCAAGAAGGCACCTTGCTTCGCCTATCCGGTGAAGGAGCGCATCACGACCGAGAAGGGCGCCGTCTTCTTCGATTCGTAAGTCCGTCGGGAGCGGCGTCGCGTTTCGCCTCCGACGGGCGGAATATGATAAAATGTCACCCTTATGAAGAGTAGGGGAATCTTTAGTGTCGCCATGGGGCTGCTCCTGGCGGGTGGTGTGTTTGCCGAGGGGGCGAAGCTTCCGGAGAACGAGGACTGGTCGCGGATCTATCTCGGGTCGAATCCGAGCGTGAGCGGCGACGGCAAAGTCTTTGCGTTCGAGTGGAACGACCATCTCTGGATGGCCGACGTGACAGGCGGCGTGGCGCGGCGTCTCGGGTCGGGCCCGTCTGCGGACTCATGGCCGGTCATGAACGCGGACGGCACGAAGATCGCGTTCTCGTCCGACCGCGACGGCGGGATGAAGGTCTTCGAGTTCGACGTCGCCGGGGACACGGTGCGGCAGGTGACGTTCCATTCCGAGGTGACGTGGCCGCGGGCGTGGACGTCGGACGGCAAAGGCCTCCTCTGTCAGGGCTACCGCGACTCGTCCGGTCCGA
Source organism: uncultured Verrucomicrobiota bacterium (assembly GCA_945947925.1). Classification (GTDB taxonomy): domain Bacteria; phylum Verrucomicrobiota; class Kiritimatiellia; order RFP12; family UBA1067; genus UBA1067. The sequence goes on along the minus strand of CAMEZU010000085.1, from coordinate 6,425 downwards.
AGACCTGCACGCGGATCATCACGGTCCGAACGGACCGGCGCAGCGCCGAGGAGATTCCCTTCGACGTGATGGCGTCCGACCCGGCGATGAGTCCCGACGGCACGATGCTCCTCTTCACCCGCCGCGGGGACGAGGTGTACCGCAAGCGCCCCAACTCGATCGGTCCGGCCGCCGGTCAGATCTGGCTCTACCGTTACGAGAACCGCGAATTCTCGCCGGTCGTCGTGCACGAGACGGACTGCCGTAATGCGCTCTGGCATCCGGACGGCAGCGGCTTCTACTACCTAGACGCGCGCGGCGGCGTGCGCAACGTCTGGCATCACGACCTCGGGACGGGACAGGAGACGCAGCTGACGTTCTTCACCGACCATCACGTCTTCCAGCCGTCGCTCAGCGCGGACGGACGGACGATGCTCTTCCGCCAGAAGTTCGACTTCTGGCGCTTCGACCCGACGAATCCCCAGATCCCGCCCGAGCGCATCCTCCTCAAGCCCGAGGCGGGCTACGCCGAGCGCGGGCCGACGAAGCGCCGGCGCTATGACACGTGCTGGAACAACGACTCCGACGGCGACGTCTCGTTCTGCGACAACGGCACGCAGATCGCCTTCACGACGGGCGGCGACCTCTACGTGATGGACACGGTCATCTGCGAGCCGACGCTCGTGCACGGCGAGACGCGGACGCACGAACGCGAGTGCGTCTTCGCGCCGGACGGCAAGGCGCTCTACTACCTGAGCGACCGCGGCGACTCGTCGGAGGTGATGAAGGCCGAGCCCGAGGATCCGCTCAAGCCGTGGTGGGAGAACTCCGGCTTCCGCAAGACGACGCTTGTCGCGACGGGGGCCCAGCGTTCGTCGCTGAGCATCAGTCCCGACGGCTCGCGCCTCGCCTGGCAGAATCCGAGCGGCGTCTTCACGTTCGCGACGACGAACGGCGAGATGCTCGCCGTCGGACCGAAGGCCACGCAGGGCGGCAGCTACGCCTGGAGTCCCGACGGCAAGTGGGTCGTCGCCCAGCTGGCGGACGAGTTCGCGAACTTCGACATCTGGCTGGTCTCGACGGATGGCGCCGCCGAGCCGTACAACCTCTCCCGCAACTTCAAGTACGACGGCGAACCGGCGTGGAGTCCGGACGGGAAGGTCATCGCCTTCGTCTCCGAGCGGCCCGAGATCGGCGACGGCAAGTACCTGCGCTACGTCTACCTCGACCGTGCGCTCGAGGAGGTCGAGACCTACGACTACGAGCTGGACCGTTCGCGGAAGACGATCCGCGACAATGCGACGGACCCGAACCGCTACGCCGCGCTGGACCTGCCGGGCGAGCGCTTCAGCGCGGCCGAGGGCACGATCATCGCCTTCACCGACCTGGCCGAGCGCGTGCGCACCGTCAAGGTCCGCGCCGCGACCCCGTTCTTCAGCTGGGACTCGCGGACGATCGCGTATGCGACGGGTGCCCGGACGGACACGGTGCACGTGCCCGACCGCCTGACCGGCGAGAAGCTCTTCGCCTGTACCGGCGTGCCGCGCGACTGGGTCCGCAAGGACAACAAGGTCCTCTGGGTGGTCGACCGCCTGCCGGCGATCGGCGAGCGGAAGCTGGGCTTCAACGTCTATCAGAACACGAATTACGAGGACTATCAGGAACTGGGCTTCCGGACGGCCTGGGCGCGCATCCGCGACCTCTACTACGACCCCCAGACCCACGGGGCGGACTGGCCCGGCATCGGCGATCGCTTCCTGAACCCCGTCCGCCACGCGACGAGCTATTCGGTCTTCATCCGCATCATGAACATGGTCCTCGGCGAGCTCGACTCGTCTCACCTCGGCTTCTACGCGAACGAGAACAGCAACAAGGAGTGGGCCCGCAAGACGCCGACCGACGGCTGGAACGAGGTGACGGCGCATCTCGGCCTGCGGTTCACGCGCGAGGGAGCGCCGGACGGCTGGGTGGTGAAGGACGTGATTCCGGGAGGCCCCGCGGACCGGCGCGGGTTCGACATCCGGCCCGGCGACGTCGTGATCGCGATCGACGGGACGCCCGTCGGCGGTGGAATCGATCCGGCGAGCGTCCTGAACGGACCGGCCAAGCGGAAGGTCCGCGTGACGCTCCGCCGCACGGGCGCGGACGCGAAGACGGTCGTCATCCCCTCCTGCACCTATTCCGACGCGCGCGACCTGATCGGCGTCGAGGAGGTGAAGGCGAAGCGGCGCTACGTGCACGACAAGTCGGGCGAACGCTTCGGCTACCTCAACATCGACGCGATGAACTGGGCGAGCTTCTGGACGTTCCAGCACGATGTCTTCTCGGAAGGGTACGGACGCGACGGCCTCGTCATCGACGTCCGCAACAACTACGGCGGCTTCACGGCGGACCAGATGCTTCAGATCCTGCTCGGCGGCGACCACAGCCGCGCGGTGACGCGCACCTGCGGCCCCGGCTATCTCTTCGGCTACTGGGGACGTCCCGTCTGGTCGAAGCCGATCGTGGTGCTCTGCAACGAGGCGACGGGTTCCAACGGCGAAATCTTCTCGCACGCGATCAAGACCCTCAAGCGCGGCAAGCTGGTCGGTCGCGAGACCGGCGGCGGCGTGATCGGCACCTACGACTCGCCCCTCCTGGACCTCGGCAGCTTCCGTGACGCGCGCTACGGCTGGTTCGTCCTCGACGGCACCGACATGGAACATCACGGCGCGAAGCCCGACTTCGAGGTTGACGACCTCCCCGGCGACGTGGACGCGGGCATCGACCGCCAGCTTGAGAAGGCGATCGAGGTGCTCGACGGGGAGGTCGAGGCCTGGCAGAAGGCCAATCCGCCCGTCGACTTCAAGTACGCGCGCTGATCCGTTTCACGTGCGTGTGGTATAATATTCGAACCGTTAACAATCAACAGAAAAAGGAAGATCAACATGGCATCCGGATTCCAGGCGGGCCTTGATACGGGTATGAATTTTGTCGGACGGCTCAAGGAGTGGATGGCCGGCAGCGGCGTCGACCTCCTCACCAACCTGCTCGTCTCGGCCGTGATCCTGCTGGTCGGCTGGGTTGTCATCCGCCTCGTCGACAAGGCCCTGCGCAAGGCGATGGCACGGGCGAACCGCAAGGTGCTGCTCGTCAACTTCATCGTGTCCGTCGTCACGAAGGTCGGCTGGGCAATCCTGCTTGTCACGATCCTGAGCCGCCTTGGCGTCGACGTCACGCCGCTGATTGCCGGTCTCGGCGTCACCGGCTTCATTCTCGGTTTCGCGTTCCAGGAGTCGCTCGGCAACCTCGCCTCGGGTCTCATGATCGCCATCAACGAGCCGTTCAAGGTCGGTGACGTCGTCGATGCCGCGGGCCACACCGGTTCGGTGCTCGAGGTCAACATGATGGCGACCGTGATGCTGACGCCGGACAACAAGCGCATCGTCCTGCCGAACAAGGGCGTCTGGGGCGGTCCGATCGTCAATTACAGCGCGATGGACACGCGCCGTGTCGACCTCCAGGTCGGCATCGCGTACGGCGAGGACGTCGAGAAGGCCGTCTCGGTCATCCGTGACGCCGTCCGCCGCGTCCCGGGCGTTCTCGCGACCCCGGAGCCGGCCGTGGCCGTCGCGGGTCTCGACGCCAGCCAGGTCACGATCAACGTCCGTCCCTGGGCGAAGAACGCCGACTACTGGTCCGTCAGGTCCGCGACGCTGCAGACCGTTAAGGAGGAGCTCGACCGCGTCGGCATCGAGATTCCCTTTCCACAGGTCGTGGTTCATCAGCCCGTGAAGAAGTAAGCCGTGCGCGGTCCAGACATCCTGTTCGAAGACCCCGACATCCTCGTCGTCGACAAGCCGGCGGGGATGTTCGTGCATCCGTCCCCCGGACACGAGACGGGAACCCTGACGGACGCGCTCCTGAAGCGCTGTCCGTCGATGGCCGGCGTCGGCAGCGCCGAGCGTCCGGGCGTCGTCCACCGCCTCGACGCGGACACGAGCGGCGTCATGGTCCTCGCGAAGACGCAGCGCGCCTACCTGAAGCTGCGCGAGCTGTTCGAGTCCCACCGCGACATCCGCAAGACCTACCTCGCCGTCTGCCACGGTGCGCCGACTCCGAAGGAGGGACGCCTCGAGACGACGATCGGCCGGAAGCCCTGGGACGCGAAGCGCATGGCCGTGGACGTCCCGGACGGCAAGCGCGCCGTCACCGAATGGACCGTCCTCGGCCGGCAGGGCCCCGTCGCCCTCGTCGAGTTTCGCATCGAGACCGGCCGCACCCACCAGATCCGGGTCCACGCCGCGCATCTCGGTCATCCCCTCGCGGGCGATCCGCTCTACGGCGACGCCGCGAAGGACCGCCGCCTGCGCACGCGTCCCGTCCGCACGCTCCTCCACGCGGTGGAGCTCTCCTTTCCCCACCCGGTGACCGGCCGGCGACTCACCTTCGCCGCCGAGCCGCCCGCCGACATCCTCTACGCCTCGTAACCGCCATGTCCAACCCTCCGACCCTCCGACCTTCCGACTCTCCGATCGCCCCCTGCTGCCTCACCATCGCCGGCTCCGACTCGGGCGGCAATGCGGGCGTGCAGGCCGACCTCCGCGCGTTCCACGGCTACGGCCTCCACGGCTGCACCGTCTTTGCCGCGCTCACCGCGCAGAACCCGACGGCCGTCACGGCGATCCATCCGGTGCCGGCGGACTTCGTCGCCGCGCAGCTTGACGCGGTGCTCGGCGTCTATGCGATCCGCGGACTCAAGACCGGCATGCTCGCCGACCCCGCCGCGATCGAAGTGATCGCGGACCGTCTCGCGGCGCATCCCGAGATCGCCAAGGTGATCGATCCCGTCATGGTCGCGACGAGCGGCGTGCGGCTCGTTCCCGAGGCGACGACCGCCGCCATCGTGAAGCGGCTTCTCCCGCTCGCGACGCTCATCACGCCGAACCTGCCCGAGGCCGAGATCCTCTGCGGCCGCGCGGTTACGGACCCGAATGCCGAGCGCGCCGGGTCCGCGGATCACGCCCGCGACCTCGCGCACCAGCTCTACGACACCTACGGCTGCGCCGTGCTGGTGAAGGGCGGACATGGCTCGGGCGCTTCCGCGACCGACGTCCTCTTCGACGGCAAGGCCTTCGCGGAGTTTGCGCTCCCGTGGATTCCGAACCCCGTCTCCACCCACGGCACCGGTTGCACGCTCGCCGCCGCCCTCGCCGCAGAACTCGCCCTCGGCCACGACGTCGCCACGGCCGTCAAAGGCGCGAAGGACTACGTCCACCGGGCCATCGCCACCTCCTACCTGGTCGGCCCCGCCTGCGGCGTCCTCGGCTTCTGAAGAGATCCCGCATCCGGGGAGATGAACCGCAGACAGGCGCAGACAAGGCTGCGCTCACGCTTGCCCGTAGGCGTCCCCGCGTGTAGGGGAGGCGTCCCCGCCTCCCCTGCAATAAGGAGTTCTCTCTCTCCTCTTTGAGGAATTTGGGAATTCTGTTGCACGCGATGAGAGTCGGAACTTGAATCTTGAGATGGTTGGATTGACGTGGAGCGGGAGAATACAGTATAATGATAGTGCAAAATCAGTCAACATGTTGAGGAGAATTGCAGTTGGAAAATGCGTTGATCAAGCGGGGGTTTTATGTCGAGAAGTTGATGTCCAGGCGGATGAACGGATTCGTCAAGGTCATAACGGGGGTAAGAAGATGCGGTAAGTCATATCTTTTGGATAAGTTATTCCGTCAGCGACTTTTGGAAGATGGCGTCAAGGGGACGCAGATAATCTCCGTCGATCTGGATGACAAGGCCTATGTCGAGCTGAGGAATCCGCTCAAACTCGATGAATACGTCCGCAAGAAAATCAAGCGCGGCAAGCAGACGTATTATGTCTTTATTGATGAGATTCAACAGTCGCACAAGATTTTGCCTCCCGGAATCGATCTCGAGCAAATCGCGCCAGAAGATCGTGAATCGGCATATGTTATGTTCCACGATGTTCTTAATGGATGGAGAAAGTTCGAGAATGTCGATGTTTATGTGACGGGATCGAATTCGAAGATGCTTTCGAATGATATTGCGACGAACTTTAGGGATCGCGGGCAGGTCATTCATGTTTGGCCGCTCTCGTTTGCGGAATATTTCCCGGTTTCGGGGCTTACGGATAAGATGGAAGCGTTCCGTCGCTATTTGACATGGGGCGGAATGCCGGCTGCTGCGAGAATGGCGGATGGCGAAGAGCGCGCGGCTTATTTGAAGCGCCTTTATACTGAGGTGTACTTCAAGGATATCATCGAGCGTCATTCGATTAGAGAGGACCTGGTGTTGTCGAATCTCGTGGATATTCTTTCTTCCGATATAGGCTCTCTTACGAATCCGCATCGAATCGGCGATACGATGAATTCGCTTTGGAAAATCCATCCTAGTGATCATACGTTGCAGAACTATATTGGATATCTTGAGGATGCGTTTCTCTT
>CAMEZU010000084.1 GCA_945947925.1 uncultured Verrucomicrobiota bacterium | reverse complement strand
TACTTCTAAAGTAGTCTCATGCAACTGACCGGTCCTTAAGTTAGCGGCATTCGGGACAGACCCCCTGTTTCATCCAGCTGTTTCTCCACGACGACGGGTCGCTTCGGGCCGCCTGCTGTCCCATAGATCCGCAGCGTCACCGCGAGATCCACCTTCATCCAAATCGCAGACCTGATAGTTCCGGCCAGGCGTGAAAAGCTCAAGCCCCATTTGGAGATGTGCTTCTGGAAGCGGATGAGCAGGTGCGCAAGCAGCCCGATCCAGACCTGCCACTTGACGGCGTTCTCGTTGTAGCCCACGAAGTCGTTGAGCTGGAGCGTCTGCTTCAGCTCCTTGAAAAAGAGCTCTATCGCCCATCTCGCCCTGTACAGCTCGGCGATGGTGCGCGGGCTCCAGGCGAAGTTGTTTGTGATGAAGCTCATCACGACGTCCTTGCCGTCCACCTCGACGACGGCCGTGACGCGGCGCAGGAGCCCGGGGTATTTTTCACCGGAGTTGCTTCGGGACATGCGCACGGTCTCGTCTGCTATTATGCTTGGGTCTTCGTGCCGCCTGCTTTCAACCACGTCGAAAACCATGTTGTCCTTATCCCGGAGCACGAAGAAGACGCCGCTCTGTTGCAGCCCGTTGAGAAAAGCCAGATCGAGGTAGGCTCGGTCGGCCAGCAGGACGTCGCCGTCCTTGAGCCCCGCGCAAAGCGCGTCGGCGCGTTTGGAATCGTGGTGCGCTGCGTCCTCGACGATGGCGAACGACGGCAGCATGGTGCCGTCGTTGAGGCGCATGTGCGTCTTGGCGGCGGCTTTCTTACGTCGATGCCGCGCCCAGTCTATGCAGGAGAGGCTGAGCTTCAGCGTTGTCGAGTCGATGGCGAATATGTCCCGTTTCATGCGGAAGAGGAACCTCTTGTGCTTGCCGTGCTGCGTGAATCCGGGACAGACCTCCTGCAGGTGCTTGAATACCTCCCAGTAGAGGTTTTCTGCTATTTTGGGATCTCGTGTGCGGTTGGCGTTTGAGAAGGTGTTGCGCTTCGGCGCCGTTGCCCCGCGTATGCGGTTCAACTCCGGCTCATGCAGCTTCGCCGCGTCGCATATCTCGTTGAGGCTTCCCGCCTTGGTTATCTGCCCGTGGAGCAGTGCCAGGACATGGCTGAAAGCCGAGAACGAGCGGATGTCGGCTTTTGCTTCCTTCGCCAAACTGTCGGCAAGCCCCGGCGGAATCCACTGGACAAGCTGACGCAAAACGGTGTAGGCTCTCTTCGTTGGTCTCGGAGTTGCGCGGCTATGCCGCGACTTTCTGTTTTTTTCATAATGCCTGTAGGCTACAGGCAAACAGGCTCCGAGGCCAACTTTATTTTTCAGGTGGTTGAAATACTAAGGTTCATCTGATAGAATCACGAGGTGTCAGCATGCCGTGGGTTCCAGCTAGGTGGCTGAATTAAAATCAAGCCTATGGGATGCTAGTGAACTTAAAAAGTGCCGCATGCCGCGGTATGTCATCTGAACAGACGCACAAAATCGCCCGTACCAACCGTTAAACGCAGCGAGCACCCATCGGAGGAGTTTGTCAATTCGGCATCTTCTGCGCGGACGGCTTCTGCTCTGGTATATTTCGAGTCATTGGGTAGAGCTATTGTGACGGATTGCTTCTCTCCAGACCAGTTTGCGAGCACGGCAAGGTCGCAGTCCGATGCCTGAAGCAGATGAGCTTCCACCATAGGATGACTCGCCTGTACGAGGGGTTTCACTTCAATAGCCTCAAGAACGGCTCGCATCATTGAGCGAGTGTTTTCAGGATAAACGCTAAGGCTCTGGAAATTGATGTCTCGATTGTGACTGGCGCGTTTGAAGTGCGACAAACCCGGGAAGAAACCGCACTGCACCACCTTGCCCTTGCCTACCCTCGTCGCAGAGAGTGCCGGCCTGCCGTCAGAGCGCGCCGCAAGCGCCTCGCCCTCGACGTCCTGCACGCCGTAGATCATCGGGATGGCTTCGCCATGCCCGGCGACTTCGCCGAGCGTGGCCGGCATGCCGCCCTGGAGTCCCCCGGGCGCGCTCTCGAGCTTGAATTCGCCGCGGCGGATCCCGAGTTTGGCCTCGATCTGCGTGGGGCGGTTGTAGTGGTCGTACGCCAGCGCGTTCGCGCCGAGATAGAGGATGCCGCCCGCCTTGACCCAGTCGATGAGGGCGGGCAGGTTGTCCGCGTGGATGTGCGAGTCGATTGCGAATAGCGCGCGATGGTCCTTGAGCTGTTGCGCCAAGTCGCCTTCGTAGACGATGTCCGTCCGGACGCCGCACTGGCCGAGCAGAAGATAGAGCGTGCTGCGCTCCAGACCGGGCAGGGAGGCGGGGAACCAGTCTCGCTTCCAGGAATTCCAGATGTCGGACGTCGTGCTATAGAGCATCGCAACGTCGCCCCGGAGCGGTTCAGCCTCAAGATAAGTGTCTTCGACCGCCCCTATGGCGAAGTTAACATCACGAACCTCCTGGAACAGCTCGGGTTCCCGGTTGTCGAAGTTGTCCGCGTTTCCGTAGCTGGGGCCGTAGTTGAAGATCTTGAAGCTGTCGATCCTCCGCGCGAACTGCGAGAACGACTTCGCGCCGACGTCCCAGGGCGTCCGGTTGCCGATTACGCAGTACGTGCCGTATGGCGTGCCGGCGGGTTTGCAGGCGGCGCGCATGACGGCCATCTGGAAGCTGACGAACTGGTAGGTGTTGCACAGGTTGAACCAGTCTTCAGTCCAGCCGTAGGTGAGCGTGCCGTCGCGGTAGAACTGGAACCAGTCGGCGCCGTCCCAGAGGATGTTGCCGACGGCTTGACAGGCGAAGTTGACACCGGTGCGAAGGCTCTGCGAGGCTGCGGCCTGGGTGGAGCCGCGGAAGCGGTCGCCGAACGCCTTGACGTAGTACCGCATGCTCCAGTAATGCATGGCCGCGGACGGTGCTTCGTCGTAGCGGGCGGGTTTCGCGGTCTCCAGCGAGGCGATGCCCAGCTCCTCGGCCGTGAGCCCCTGCTCCGCCAGATAACCCGGGAAGTCGTGCAGAAGCATCGGATCCGAAAGCAGTTGCCCGAAATTCATCGACGGCTCGTCGGCCAGACTGCAGAAGGGGACGACGACCTGATTGTCCCGGAGTGTCTTCGCGAAGGCGGCGGCTTTCGCCTGGCTGGCGGCGGGGTCGTTGCGCTTGAAGCCCTTTTCATCGACCATCGTCGCGCTGAGTTCGCCGCGAAACTGCTGGCCGTCCAGAAACGTGTAGCCATGCTTCGGTCCGTTTGCGATGAAGAAGGGGATGCCGGTTCCCAGGCCGAAGGAGTTGAATCCGAGCGCGGCAACGTTCTTCATCTCGCGATCCACGACGGAGTCGGCGAGTCCCTCGACGCAGATCGCGGTGCCGACGGGAAACTTCACCGGTCGCCGCCCACGGGCTGGAGGCAGGGCGGCGATCTTCTCCGCCGTTCGGTCCGCGACGATGAAATCCGCCGCGAAGCTGCGCCCGGCCAGATCGAACCAGCCGACGACGCTGGGGTTCCCGCCCCGGACGAGATGATCCATGAATACGGCCGCCGGGTCGGGCCGCGTCGCAAGCTGCAGGCGGTAGGCGACCTGGCCGGTGCCGTCCGCGCGCTTCACGGGCGCGGCCCCGATGCTGACGAGGAAATGCTCTCGGGTAAAGTCGCTCGCGACCGACAGATTCGTCCAGTCCGACGCCTGGCCCGGTTCGACGGGCCGGGCCTCGGGCTTGCCGCCGCGCCCCGGCGCCATCGCGCCCATTCGCGGCAGGATGAGCCGTTGCTTCCACGCCCAACTATGGCCGCCCATTCCGAGCGTCATCGGCAGACCGTCCGGCTCCACGACGAAGCGCAGGAAGAGCTGGCGGGGCGCGAGGTCGGCGGGCGGCGGCGTGGTTCGGGCCGCATCCGCCGAAAAATAGACGCAGTCGATCGATGCCGGAACGGCTTCCGGGGTCTCGCCGCGCTCCTGCGAAAACGTCACGGTGACCGGCTCGTCCCCGGCAAGCTCCACGACGCCGTAGGGCAGCCAGACGAACGCATCCTCCGGGGCGCGCAGATCGGCCGGCAGATCCGAGGAGGGTATCGCGAAGGATACCGATTTGAAGGGTTCGCCTTTCTGCTTCACGACGATGGAGCACGGTGCGATGGAGACGTTCGAATCGTTGGGAATGCGGAAGCGCGCCCAGACCCTGTATTTCCCGGCGGTCGGTTTCTTCGACGCGATGCCGCTCGCCGGCGCCACGCCGAGGGAGGCCGCCTCCAGCACGCCGCCGCCGGAGGGATAGGCGGGCAGGTCGTCCGACTGCTTGTAGCGCAGAACCCGCCAAAACCTGGCGTCGAGAGGCTTGCAGTCCTCGGCTTCGAACAGGATGCCCGGATCATCCGGGGCGGCGCCGGGTCTGGCCGAGACGGAAAGGGTCAGCGAGCTGATCGCCGCGGCAAGCACGGGTGCGAGATATGTTTTCAAGAACGCCTCCTTCTGGATCGTTATTTGTGAAACGTGGATTCGCGAGGTCGAGTTCGTCCGTTATTTTTCAGCGTAGACGACGACGGGGGAGAGCAGTCCGCCCGTGCCGATTTCGTTCGGCCCGGCGCCGCGCGTGGCGAAGAGCGCGATCGCGTTCGCCCCCGGCCGGATGGCGGAGGTGACGTCGAAGCGCAGAGGCGCGCCGTAGGAGGCGGGCTCGTCGACGAGCTTGAACGTCTCGTTCTTGCGAGGCTCGACGCCGCCCTGGACGGCCTGGCCGTTGACAAAGGCCTTCACGGCGCCGTCCGTCGATCCGACCCAGAGCCAGACCGTCTTGCCAGACTGAGGCTGGGCGACATCGATCGTGGTGCGGTACCACATCGAGCCCATGTGGTTGTGGAGCCCGAGCGAAGACCAGGTTTGGAGGGCGACGTCCGTCGTGGGCCAGGCCGAATCATTGAACCCGGGGGTGGAACTGCCCGAAGCCATGACGGCGGGATCCACGACGATGGCGCATCGGGCGTCTCCCGATTCCGGAATCAACGTGAGGGGAACGGCGGCGACGTTCGCCGCAGAGACGGCCAGGCCGCAAGCGGCAAGCACCGCAACGAAGAACCTCTTGATGTCATTTCTCATATTGACCTCCTCACTACCTGTTGACGCGAACGCTGACCCCGATTCGGGGACAGCCCCCCCTGATTCATCCAAGGCCCCTTACCTGAACCGGATCGTGAGCCCGGCCGGGAAAGCCTCCGCCGCGCCGATGTCGGGGCCCTTGCCCTGCACGCGCGGACGACCGTAGACGTCGACGGCCGTCTCGTCCATCCACGGCAGCGGGCAGCCGGCGTCGACGCAGGGCGACCCGGTGCGCAGAGTGTAATTGCCGATGGCGGAGTTGCGGAACAACGGGTCGGAGGAGATGTTGCCGCCGGAGCCGGCGAAAACGCCGTCCTGGATGTTGCAGTTCCCTGCGGACGCCGCGGTTGCGCCGGACAGCGCACTCGTGTTGCCCCAAACGATTGTGTTGGTGAGCGTGGTGTAATTCTTACCGCCGAAGATGCCGTGCCGCGCGTTGTCCGCAATCGTGCAGGACTGGATGAATATTTTCTCGCCGCCGTACGAGGGATCGGCGCAGTGGATGCCGCCGCCCTCGCCGCGGGAGCCGTCGATCAACGGGAGCGGTTCGTTGCCAACGATCAAAGAGTTGCGAACGGTCAACTTGGCGAAAGGATGCTTGAAGATGCCTCCGCCTCGTGGGTAGTTCGTTCGCCTGTCGCGATTGCCGGCGACGACGCAACGGTCGATGAGCACGTCGGACGTCTTGCCGACGGAGATCCCCATGCCGTAGGACGTGCCGTTGTTCAGCGTGTTGGTCGTGGCGTTGTCGGTGATCCGGCAGTTCCGGACGGCGCCGATCGCGCGGCGCAGGGAGATGCCACCGCCGTAGACGGTGCCGCGGGTCGAGTACACCGCGTTTCCGGAGATCGTGCAGTCGGCGATTTCGACGCCGGAGCAATCGCAAATCTGCACGCCGCCCCCGTCCAAACCGGAAGTCGTCGAACGCGGATTGGCCCCGGTGATTTCGAACCCCCGGATTTCAAGCCCGCCGACATCGAAGAACGAGAAGACGTTCGCGTTCGCGCCTTCAGCATTGAGCACGGTCGCGTCCGCGCCTGCGCCGACGATCGCGACGTGCATGGCATCGCGCATCGTCAGGGGAAACGCTTCGCCCGATGCGGCGTTGTAGACGCCTGCGCCCACATTGACGCGAGTCCCGCTCCCGGCGGACGCGAGGGCGCGCGTGATCGAGCGGAACGGAGCGCCCGCCCCGCCGGTGCCGGTGGCGTCGTCGCCGCTGGCGGCGACGAAGATCTCCGCCGGGGCCGGGGCGGCCAGCCCCGCCGCGTAGTGATAGCCCATGTCCACCGTCCCGGTATCCGGCGAGCCGTCGACGGATGTGGTCTTCGTTGAAAGTCCCAGCGCCGTCGCCGTTCCGAAGCCGGTGTCGCGGCACGGGCTGCCCGCCGCCAAATAGAGCGTGCGGTCGAACTGAGGATCGACGGAGATCGTTCCGTTCATCCCTGCGCCGTCGCCGTCCTCAACGTTGCAATGCACAAGCGCGGGCGTCCCGCTGATGTCGTCGCTATTCCCCCAGAAGAGGCTGTTGGTCGCGGCGCAGGCGGTTCCGGAGTTGCAATCCCACCCGCGGCCGTAGTTGTAGGCGACGGTCGTGTTGTTGAGGAAGAAGCGCTTGCCCCAGAGCCCGACGCCTTGTCCGAGGTACGTGCCTTCGCCCTTATTGCCGTTGATCAGGCAGTTGTCCAGCACGACCGTGCAGGTGTCGGCCGCAGCCAGACCGCAACCATGCCAGTACTGGGTCCGCACGATCCGGTTCTTGAGGACGACGCAATCGCGCATGACAACGGTGGCCTTGGCGTCCAGGTAGGCACCGCCACCGTAGGCGTGTCCGTTGTTTTGCGTGGTGTGGATTTCGTTATCCGCGATCAGGCAGCGGATGAATTCGGCAGAACCGGTTTTGATGCAGATTCCGCCGCCGTAGCCCCAACCGTTGGTCAGCTTCGTGTAGTTGTTCGAGATCACGCAGTCCGTAAGCCTGAGGCCGCCGGCAATCTCGGCATAGAGCCCACCGGAAAGACACTCGCTTGTGCTGGGATTGTTGAGCGGGTAGCCGCCAGTCAGGGTCAGGCCCGACAGCTTGACCTGCGTGGAGTTGCGAATGATCAGCACCTGGTTGTTCGCCATGCCGCCGTCCAGAACCACTTCGCCGGTCCCCAGCAGCTCAATCGCGTCGAGACCGTTGACGAGCAGCGGGAACGTCTCCGTGGCGGCCGTGTATCGGCCCGCGCCGATGTGGATGCGATCGGCGTCGGAGACGACGCTCAAGGCCTTGGTCACGCTGCGGAAAGGAAGCGCTTCCGTTCCGGGGTTGTCGTCCGATCCCTCGGTCGAGACAAAATATTCCGCAGCCTGCGATCCTGTTGCGTAATGGTATCCCATGTCCAGCACCGCAGCATCCACCGTGCCATCCGCGGAGGTTGTCAGTCCCGCCACGGCGGATGCTCCGGCGGGCGCGCTG
>CAMEZU010000083.1 GCA_945947925.1 uncultured Verrucomicrobiota bacterium | reverse complement strand
GATGTTGAGCGGCAGCATGCCGAGCTCCGCCCCGCGCGTCTTCAGTTCGGACGGCTTCACCGAGAAGCCGAACACCGCCACGAGCGACACCCCGAAGACGGCAAACGCCCAGGACGGGATGCCCGCGAAGATGCCGACGATCGAGTTCGTCACGAGATACATGAAGAGCAATACGCCCGCCCAGCCGAACTCGGCGATTGCCGTCGAGTCGGGGAGACGGCAGATGCCGTTCCAGATGCGCGCGAGCATCAGGTGCGAGACGCCGATCGTAAAGCAGAGGAGCATCATGTTGTGGCAGCTCGGGTCCGCCAGCCACTTCACCGTCGGCCAGTTCGCACACGCCGGAATCGCCGCACCGAACCAGGTGTTGCTGAGAAGTCCCCAGGCAACCGTCGCGGACGAGAAGAACGTGAGCAGCACGAACCAGCTCTTCGGCAGCTTCTTCGCCATCGCGAGCGTGCCCGCGAGGAAGATCGCACCGTACGCGCCGTCACCGACGAGCATCGCAAAGAAGAGCGAGAAATAGCACATGAACGGAACGGACACGTCCGCTTCCGTATACGCGGGCGCGATGCCGAGCCCGTCGAAAAGCGCCTTCATCGGACGGAACAGCTTCGGCGGCTCGACAAGCGTCGGGGGCGTTTCCCCTTCCGCCGGCGCCCGCAGCAGGATGCCCCAGCCGTTTTCAGACACGCACGCCTTCAGCTTGCCGACAAGCGTCTCGGGAACCCAGCCGGACACGTACGCGACGGCACCCGATTCGGCCATCAGTTCCTTCGCCGCAGCAAACGCAATGCGGTCCCCAAGCTCGGGGAAGGAGGCGAGAATCGCCGCCTCGTCGGCATCGGCCAGCTTCGCCATCGCCTCGGCAATCGAGCGGTCAAGGGCGTCGCGGTCGGCTTCAAGCGCCGAGAGACGCTTGCGCGGCAACTTCGCCGGAAGCGTCGCGACGGAAGCAAGATCGATGCCCTTGTCGAGCAGTTTCTGCGCGAGCTCAGGATCGAAATCGCCAAAAGGCGCGTAGACCGCAATCTCGCGCTTGAGCGCCTCGGCATCAGCCTTCTTCCCGTCGATGTCGTCGACAAGCGAAAGGACCTCGGCAACGGTCAAGGACGTGCGGGTCGACTTCGCTCCCGCCAGCTTGAGGTCGGCGCGGGCCTTGAGAATCGCCCGGACCGCCTTCTCGGCGTCGGCGGCCTCGCCCTTCGCCGCCGCGACGTCGGCGCCCTGGGCGGATGCGAGGTCGAGATGGACGACGCCCAGCTCGCGCAGCTTCGTCAGCGTGTTCTCCTTGTCGGCGGCGACACAGAGGAGATCGAGATGCTGCATCTTAATGATCATGACGCAACCTCCTGCTCCGTTTCAGGCACACGGGACTTGGCGATCTTGCCGCGCGTGACAGCGGCCGTCTGCTCGTCGCCAAGCGCGATCTTGATGACGCGGATCGCCTCCTTGCACTGCGGAATCTTCACCTTCTCGAAAAGGTTCACGCGCTGGGAGGTCTGCTGAAGCTCGGCTGCGATGAGGCGGCGCTGCTCCTCGAAGATCGCCCGCTCGCATTGGAGCGACAGAATCTGCGTCGTGGTCGAGACGGCGTCGTCGACCCAAGCGGGCGTCGACCAGGGGTCGACCTCCTTCACGTCGGTCTCGATGGAATCGAAAGTCGGAATCGCGACACCTGCGATGTTGGCCGTACTGGTGTTGACGCTCCTGACCTTCACGAGGCCCGCAAGCAGGGATTCGTCGGTCGCGAAGAGGCCCACCCAGCGGTCAAGCCCCTCTCGGACAGCCTTCTCCTTCGCCGTCACTTCGTCAGCCTTCGCCGTGATGCCGGCGATCTCACTTTGGAGCTGCTGTTTCTTCAACTGCAGCATCGGCAGAAAGCGCTGGAACCGCTTGAGTGCGTCCGTCTGCGCCTTGAGCTCTGTTTTCGTGAGTTTAATCTTAGCCATTTCAAGATGATATTATACGCTTTTCTTGCCGTCTGCTCAATGGCTAAATCATTTGGAGGGGTACTCGGTCAGCGAATCAAGTCCGCAACATCCTCAATAGGCGGACATCACCTCGCACGTCTTGTCGATGTCGGATTCGGTGTGGGCGTCGGAGACGAACATCGCCTCGAAACGGGACGGGGCCACGTAGATGCCGCGGTCGAGGAGATGGGAATACCAATGGGCGAAGACGGACTGGGCGTCGTCGCCCTTCGGATGGATGCTCATCAGCGATCCGATCCGCACGACGTCGGCGCGGTCGCCCCAGACGGTCCGGGCCGTGTCGGCGAGGCGGCGCGTCTTCTTCTCGAGTCGCGCGTAGATTTCCGGGTCGGACCTGAGCAGCTTCAGCGTCGCCAGTCCTGCCGCCGTGGCGATCGGATTGCCGGAGAGCGTTCCCGCCTGGTAGACCTTGCCGTCCGGCGCCACGTGGCGCATGATGTCCTCGCGTCCCCCGTAAACCGCCGCCGGCATGCCGCCGCCCACGATCTTGCCAAGCGTCGTCAGGTCGGGAACGATGCCGTAATACCCCTGGGCACCCGCAAGTCCAAGTCGAAAGCCCGTAATCACCTCGTCGAAAATCAGCAGCGCCCCGACTTGTGCGGTCAGGTCGCGGAGCACCTGCAGAAAACCCGGTGCGGGCAGGACAACACCCATGTTCGCCGCCACAGGCTCGACCACGACGGCCGCCAGCCGATCCCCCCGTTCCGCAAAGACGCGCTTCACCGCTTCGGCGTCGTTGTACGGAACGACGATCGTGTGCTTCGCATAATCCGACGGGACGCCGGCGCAATCGGGCTCCGCTCCCGTCAGAAGCCCGGACCCGGCCTTCACAAGGAGTCCGTCGGAATGTCCGTGATAGCAGCCTTCGAACTTAAGGATGTCGTCGCGTCCCGTGAAGCCGCGGGCGACACGGACCGCGCTCATCACCGCCTCGGTGCCGGAACTGACCATGCGGCTCACTTTCATCGAGGGGACAAGCTCGCGGATGAGTTCCGCCATCTCGACCTCGCGCGCGGTCGGGGCCCCGTAGGTGAGTCCCGCGTCGCAGGCGGCCTTCACCGCCTCAAGCACCTTCGGATGCGCATGCCCGAGGATGCCGGGACCCCACGAGCAGATGTAGTCGATATACTCGTTCCCGTCGACATCAACGATGCGGTCCCCGTACGCACGGTCGATGAACCGCGGGATGCGGCCAACCGTCGAACAGGCGCGGACGGGGCTGTTGACCCCGCCCGGCATGACGCGTTTCGCCGCTGCGAAGAGAGCGGCCGACTGCGACTCGCAGATCATGCCGGCAGCTTCGTCAGGAAGACCTGTCCGCTCGCCGTCATCTTCTCGTCCGGATCGAGGAGCGTTGACTGCGCGGAGGCAACTTCGTAGACAGCGAGGAAGGAGTTCGCGGGCGCAACGACCTCGGTCGGCTCGGCGAAGTTCTCCTGGCGGAAGTCGAAGTAGGGACAGCTCACGTTGATCTGCGGCTGCGGCACTGGGAGCGAGAAGTCAATCGACTTCAGGGACTCCGCAATATGAAGCTGACGCGGCTTTCCGTCCACGCCGACCCGTCCCCAGTCGTAAAGACGGTAAGTCGTGTTGGAGCTCTGCTGGACCTCGTAGATCTTCGTGTTGTCGCTGATCGCGTGGACGAGTCCGCCCGGAATGAAGTAGGCCTCGCCCTTCTTCGCCTCGTGACGGACCATCAGGTCTTCGAACGCGCCCGTCTTCACGGCTTCCTCGATGTCCTTCGGACCGACCCCCGGCTTCAGGCCCGCATAGATGACGCCGTCCTCGAGCAGCACCCACATCTCGGTCTTGGGCTCGCCGCCCGTCAGCGCCGCGTTGGCGTTGTTCGGGTGCACCTGAACGGAAAGACGCGTCTTCGCATCGATGACCTTGATGAGGAGCGGGAAATCGGGCTTCACCTCGGAGAGCGTCTTGCCCTTGTTCGGACCGTCCGCAATGACGCTCGGCGAGCTCTTGTGCGCCGACACTTCCCAGCTTTCGGTCCCCCAGACGAGAGTATGCAGATTGGATTCGAGTTTCATGGCGGATATTGTATCACATTATCGCGAAAGGGAATACGGGGCCGATTCGGCTACGCGGTAAGGTCCCTATCGACTCCGAAACGTGCAGCCGGCGAGACCGACGTGATCGCCCTTGACGGACCATACGCCGTCCGTGTTCACGAAATCGAGGATGAGACGGTGAGCCTGGTCGGTGAAGAGGAGCTTTACCGTGAAACGATCGGGCGCGGACCAGGCGCCGCTGGCGCTGACCGGCTGCTCGTCGAGGAGATCGCCCAGCATTTCGAACGTCTTGCCCTTCTCGCAGACATAAATCGCACTCTGCGCCCAGACGCCGTCACCGACCGCGAACGTCTGCTCGCCGACCTTGTCGACCGTGAGCCGGCAGACGAGGCCCTTGTCCGTCGGCTCAAGCCGCACCGCCGTGTAACCGCGGCGATTGTCCTCAAGCGGAAACGCCTGCACCGGCAGCGGATGCGCGGCAATCTTCTCGCCGGCGACGACCGGGAGCTGCAACCCCGCGAGGCGATCCGCGAGCGCCTGCCGTTCTGCCGCGTTCTCGGCGCGCGGCGCGTCCTTCATCGCCGGCAGGAGGATGTCCCAGGTGATCTGCAGGAGCTTGCCCATGTCCGGGAGACAGCAGGTCGTCGAAAGGACCGCATCCTGGTCCGGCATCACGACGGTGTACTGTCCGTGCGATCCGTCCGCGCGATACGCGTTGTGCCGGCAGCGCCAGAACTGGAAGCCGTAGCCGCTCGTCCAGTCCGTGATCGGCGAACGCGCGGGCGGGAAGCCGCTCATCGTGTGCTTCGCCGTCGCAAGACGCACCCAGTCGCGGGAGAGAATCCGCTCGCCGTTCCACAGGCCTTCCTGCAGATAGAGCTGACCGAATTTCGCGAGGTCGGGCGTGCGCGCATACATACCCCAGCCGCCGCAGGCGACGCCAGTCGGGGACGTGTGACTGTAGATCGTGCCGAAGCCGAGCGGACGGAATAGGCGCTCGTCCAGGAAGTCCATCGTCTTCTTGCCCGTCTTCTTCTCCACAATCGCCGCAAGCATGTGCGTCGCGCAGCTGTCGTAGCGATAGCGCGTCCCCGGATT
The DNA here is from genome assembly GCA_945947925.1 of uncultured Verrucomicrobiota bacterium. Classification (GTDB taxonomy): domain Bacteria; phylum Verrucomicrobiota; class Kiritimatiellia; order RFP12; family UBA1067; genus UBA1067. The sequence continues at coordinate 2,497 of CAMEZU010000083.1, read as the reverse complement.
GACCCCGACGGGCGTCGCGAAGAAGCTCTTTACCCAGTCCGGCTCCTCGGGACGCCTCCGCGGATAGTCGATGTCGGTACAGCCCGTGTTCATCGTCAGCAGGTCGCGGACGCGGAGCATCTTCATCTTCAGGTCGGCGTCGGACGGGAATTTCTCCGGGAAGATCTCGCAGACAAGCTCGTCGAGGTCCAGGAGTCCGTCGTCGACCAGGAATCCGATCGCCGTCGACGTGAAGCTCTTCGAATGCGAATAGAGCTGATGCGGACGGTCCAGGTCATACGGCGCCCACGCCCCTTGCGCAATCACCTTGCCGTGTCGCACGAGCACGAAAGAGTGCACGGAATCGAGCGCATGCGCAGCCTCGACCCACTTCGACACCGCCGCGGAATCCACGCCCTGCGATTCCGGCGTCGCCTGCGGCAGCGATTGCGTCCCCTTCACAAGCACCCGGCCATCGGACGCGACGGGCACGGGCTTCGACAACTCAACAAAAGGCTCCACCGCCAAAGTCGCCGCCACCAGACAGATCGATGTTACACCGCACAACACATGACGCTTATTCATAGTTGCGCCTCAGTCTTCGGGATCGTCCTTGTCGTCGGCTTTCTCGTTCACCGCCTTCTTCGCGTCCTTACGCGCCTTGCGTGCGGCCTTGCGGACCTGATAGTCCGCAGCGCTCTTCTTCAGCTGCTCGAAGCGAGCCGACTGTTCGCCAATGAGGGCCTCCTTCTTGGCCTTCATGTGCTCCGGCACCTCCATCGCCTTGGCCTCGGCGAAGGCCTTCTCATACAGCGGAATGTATTTTGCGGCGATCTCCTCGAACATGACCTTCTCGCCGTAGCGGGAGATTCGCTTCTTCAGCTTGCGGCGGGCGGCCTCGTCGAGATCCGTCTTCGTCAGTTCGGGAAACTTCGCCTTGATCTTCTCGCGAATCGACTTCATCTCGTTCATGAAGGCCGCGTCATGCTCGTTCAGGACCGTCTCGATCGGGCGGATGTACTTCTCGACATCAGGAGAAATGAAGTCCTCCAGCTTCGCGAGATACGGCACGGGGCCGCCAGCCGCATAACCGAGCTGCGCGACCTTGTTGCCGTCCGCATCGAGGAGAAGCACCGACGGGAAGCCGCGAATGCCGAACTTCTTCACCAGCTCGGGATTCTGCGCCTTCGCCTTCTCCGAAAGCAGCGACTTGTCGCTTGGCGAATCGATCATCACCAAGACAAACTTGTTCGTCGCGCCCGCCAGGAACTCGGGCTGCGCAAAGACCTCCGAGTCGAGACGCTTGCACCAGCCACACCAGTCACTGCCCGAGAAATCGACGAGCACGTGCTTCTGCTCCGCCTTCGCCTGCTTGAGCGCCCCTTCGAAATCATCCGTCCAGCCATCAGGAGTGGATGTCTTCGCCCACGCCAGACCCGCACACGCCGCAACCGCGGCAACCAGCAACTTTCTCATGTCATCCTCCTTGATTGATTAAACATATTCTATCATATTCAGACGGGAAAAAAAGGATCGCACGCGATGCGCACGGTCCGCAATTGAGGGAGGAACAGGGTCTGACACCATTGGTGGGGTTGTTAGTGGTGGGGTTGTCCATTCGCCAGTCTCCTTCCGCGGGCTGTCAGCTCGAACAGCTTATGGGGCGAGAAGCGGTCCGCCTTGCCGGAGATCCTGATGAGACCGGCCTTTTCCAACGGCGACAGGTAGCGCGCCGTGAAGAAGTTCGCGCTCCGGATCCCGAGTGCCGCGCGCAGTTCGGCGGGACGCTTCGGGCCGTCGGACAGCTGACGGAGGACGTCGGCCGTGACGCGCTCGTTGCCGCAACCGAGGATGCGCGGCACACGGTCGGGCATCCGCGACTCGAACTCGCCAATGGCCCGCGCGTTCGCCTTTTCGCGCCTCTCCTCGTCCACCGAAAGGCCGGACCGCGCCTTTCCCGCAGCCCCTTCGTCCTCAAGCTCGCCGACCGCGAAGGCGATCGACTTCTCGTGGCTCGTCCGGATCTCGGGCCATTCGAGCGGCGCGAACGTGTAGATGAAGCGATAACCGTCCATGCAGCGGGCATCGCCTCCGCAGGCGGCCGCGAAACCGCACCAGGGGTAGTCCTCCGCGCGGGAGACGAGCTTCGCCTTGATGGGGTTGCGGTCGATGTAGGCGGCGACGGCCATCAGCGCGACCTTCTCGTCCGGCGCATACTCCCGTACGCGGAAGCGCGACTCCCACATCGTGCCGGTGTGCATGCGTCGTCCGTTGAAGGAAACCGTCGCGTACTGCTTCAGCGTCTTCATGAACTCGCTCGTGTCCCACATGCGGCGGGTGAACCGCCTGCGGAACGCCGCGCGTCCCTTGTCGGTCCCCGAAGCGACGAGCCGCGTCCACTCCTCCTCGATTCGCGCCAGCGCCGGGCCGCGGTAAAGCGCGCGGATGCGCCCGATCAGCTCCCCGTCGGACAGCTCGCGCGGCGGCGGGACGTAGACGAGGATGTGGAAGTGGTTGG
>CAMEZU010000082.1 GCA_945947925.1 uncultured Verrucomicrobiota bacterium | reverse complement strand
CGTCGTGACGATCGCGACGTCCTCGCGTGCGGCAGCGGCCTTCATGTCGTCCGGCACCGGACGGTTGTGGCAGATGACGATCACCTCGATGCCGGCGAGCGTGCAGACGGCAATCGTGTTGAGATGGTTCTGAATCGTAATCAGCGCCGACTCGTCGCCGCAATGGCCCATCACGTCGGAGAGTAGATCCGAGGTATAGGCGCTGGTGATGACGGCGTCGGGCTTGTCGACGACGAGGGTTCCGTTCAGTTTGCTGACAAGGTCTTGAAGGGTCATGGAGGGTTGAAGGGTTGTGAGGTTAGAAGGTGGTGAGTCGGGGGGAGAGGCGAGTCGCCTTGCGGGCGAAGATGTCCTTGAGGCCGGCAATCGTGAACTCTCCTTCGGCCTCGGTCCAGACGCGGGAGACGTCGCAGAGATGGTGGGCGTCGGAGGAGCGCACCGTCGCGTAGCCGGTGACGCGCGGGAGCCAGTCCGTCGCGGTCGCGGTGCGGGAGAGCTCGACGGCGTCGAAGTAGTGTCCGCCGTCAGGGGCTTCTGGAATCGCGCCGAGGGAGCCGAAGACGGAGAAGTTGGGACGGTCCACATGCGCGGCGAGGTAGAGTCCGCCGCGTCCGTGTACGAAATCCGCGACCTCAGGGACGGACCGCGCGCAGCCGGCGGCGAGGAGCCGTTCCTCTATCTCGACGATGTCCTCGTCCCAGGTGACGACAGGCTGGTCGCCGAACGTGTCCGGATCGTTCTTGCGGCGCGGCAGCGCGGCGTAGACCCAGTCCGTCAGCGCCAGCGCCGCCTCCACGGTGTCGAAGAGGGCGACGGTATGGACTTCTTCGGCCGTCTGCACCTCGATGCCGTAGAGGCATTTGAGCCCGGCCCGCCGCGCGCATTCGGCGATCGCCGGCGTGTTCTTCGCGGACTGGTGGTCCGTGAGCGCAATCCCGTCCATCCCCGCCTTGACAGCCGCCTCGACAAGGGCCGCCGGGCTCATCTCAAGGCTCGCGCAAGGCGACAGGCAGGAATGGATGTGGAGATCGAACTTCATGAGCGTATTTTATCACAATCAAGAGAGGGTGTAAATTTTACCAGCTGACTCCCAGCAATATGCTATAATCTGTTCATGAAAATTTCTGATGTGATCAAGACCTTGGATGGCAAGCTGGTGGCCGGCGGTGAGAGCGACGCGACGGTCGGGGCAATTGTGGCAAACGACCTGATGAGCGATGTTCTGCTCTGCGATGCGGATGACGTTCTGCTGCTGACCTCCCTGGCCTCGGACCAGGCCGTGCGGACGGCGAACATCGTCGGCGCGGTCGCGGTCGTCGTGCATAACGCGAAGCCGCTTCCGGCGACGATGTGCCAGGTGGCCGACACGCTCGGCATCCCGCTCATCTCTTCTCCGTACTCGAAGTACGATTCCTGCGTGAAGCTCTATCTTGCGCAGGAAGCCGAGAAGAGGGGCTGACTGACGTGAGCGAGTACGAGCCCAAGATCCTTTCCGGCGGCGAGAGCCGCAGCGACGACGAGATCATGGCTGACTATGTCGGCAAGGATTCTCCGCTTGTCGTCATGGAGCTCCTCCAGCGCTTTCGCGTCAAGGACGTGATGCGCGGCTCCAACATCATTTCGCTTACCCGCGAGGACACGCTTCGCACCGCGAAGGAGCGCCTGCGCGACAACAAGATCTCGGGACTCCCTGTCCTCGACGGCAAGCGCCTCTTCGGCATGGTGTCCGTCAATCAGATCATCCGCGCGCTCGAAGGCGGCTGGCTCGACGACCCGTGCAGCAAGCACATGTCGACGAGCCTTGTCGTCCTTGAGGAGGACATGCCCCTCACGTTCGCGCTCAAGTACTTCCACAACTACACGTTCGGTCGCTTCCCCGTGCTGAACAAGGAACACGAGTTCGTCGGCATCATTTCCCAGCGCGACATGACGAACGTCCTTCTGAAGGAGCTCTCGAACGAGGTTTCCCGGCTTGAGGGCAAGTCCAACGCGGCCGTCAGGCCCGCCGAGGCGTCGGCCCGCAGCGAGGGCGCCATCCCGTACTATTCGATGCGCCAGTTCCTCGTCGTGCGCAACGACATGGCCAACGCCGGCAAGGCGGCGAACGAGATCAAGCGCATGCTCAAGGATGTCGGCATCAGCGCGAAGGTGATCCGTCGCGTGGCCGTGGCCGCGTACGAGCTTGAAATCAACGTCTGCATCCATTCGCTGGGCGGATCGATTACCGTGGTGCTTGACTCGAACAAAGTGACGATCATCTCGAAGGACAAGGGGCCGGGCATCCAGGACGTCGAATGGGCCTGCCAGGACGGCACATCCACGGCCAACGACTGGATCCGCTCGATGGGCTTCGGTGCAGGCATGGGGCTCTCGAACTGCAAGCGCGTCGCGGACGTCTTCAACATCAAGTCGTCCGTCCCCGGCGGTACGACGGTGATCTGCGAATTCAACATCTGAAGGGCGGTTCGGGTCAATAAAATCAGGGGTCGCGGGCTGTCAAGATCTTCCGACCCCCAGTTTTATTGACTTTTTTCATTTTTCCCCTTGTCAAACCCAATAATTACTGGTATATTATGGACAAATCGCAAGGGAATCCTCTCGAGCGAACAAAAAGGATCAAACAAAATGGCTAAGAAAGAAATCGTCCCGACCACCAAGAGTGGTATCATGGCTGCCCTCGCGGAGGCCGCCGGCATCACCAAGAAGCAGGCCGTCGCCGTCTACGAGAAGCTCGTCGACATCGCGATCAAGGGCGCGAAGCAGGAAGAGAAGGGCCTCACCCTCCCCGCGATCGGCAAGGTGAAGCTCGTCAAGCGTCCGGCTCGCACCGGCCGCAATCCCGCCACCGGCGAGACGATCAAGATCAAGGCCAAGAAGGTCGTCAAGCTCGTCGCGTGCAAGGCCCTCAAGGATGCGATCCTCGGCTAATTGCGCTTGACGCAAGCGTACAAGGGAAAGGCGCGGACCGCGGTCCGCGCCTTTCGTCATTCTCTGTTTTTCATTTGCCCGCAGCGTGCCCGGTGAAGCGCAGGAGGGCTTCGAGGGTCGTGGCCGGGTGTGGCGGGCAGCCGGGGATGTAGAGCGCAGGCGTGGCCGGCAGATGCCCGTGCTTGTAGAGTCCGCCCGTGATGGCGCAGGCGCCGGCGGCGATCAGGAACTTCGGTTCGGGCGCGGCGGCATACGTCTTGTCCAGCGCGAGCTGCATGTTCTTCGAGATCGGTCCGGTGAGGTAGATTGCGTCCGCATGGCGCGGGGAGGCGACGAAGCGGATGCCGAAGCGTCCCATGTCCCACGCGAGCGTGCCCAGGACGTTGGCGTCCAGCTCGCAGCCGGCGCAACCGCCGGCGGACACTTCGCGCAGTTGGAACGTGTGCTTGAGGGCAAGCGCCTGCGGATCGGTCTGGACGGGCGGCTCGTAGTCGTGGTCCGTGGACTTCACGACGAGATCCTCGCGCTTGAAGACGCCGAGGCGGTATTCCTTCGTGAAATGCATCTTCTCGCAGACCTCCGCGCAGCGTCCGCAGAAGGTGCAGTAGCCCATATCGAGCTTCGCGCCTTCGAAGTCGTAGGAAAGGGCGCGCGGCACGGGGCAGACCTTCTTCATCTTCGCGATGTCGTCACCCGTCATGTCGTCGTCCAGCTGGGGGCGGCCGCGGAAATCCGGCGGCAGGTTCGGTCCCGTCTTCGTGGGGAACGTACCGGTCTTGTAACCCTGTTTCAGTCGTGCAAAGAAAGCTTTGAGCATAGCGATTAACGGTCGGTGCCGCAGTAGGAGAGGTTGAAGGACTTGTTGCAGATCGGGAAGTTCGAAATCTGCTCGCCGCGCAGCGCCCACGCGAGGCCCTGCCAGTTGTGGGCGGACGGATCGACGATGCGGTAGTCGGTCATCTTGCCGTGGTCGAAGAGCGCCGCATGGACGAGCGGACCGCGCCAGGCGGCCACGGTGGAGACGATGGCAACGAGGGCGTTGGGATGTTTGGATGTTTGGGCGTTTGGATTCGAGTGGGGGGCGGATGCGAGTAGAGCAAACACCTTTTCGTGAGCTTCTTCGATCTCCAGGCGGCGGATGAGGGCTCGGGAGAGGACGTCGCCGTTGAGTTCGTCGGAGGCGCGGCGGGCGACGCCGACGAGGCCGAGGTCTGCGGCGACGTCCTTGGGGACGACGCCCGTGCCGTCAAAGCGCTCGCAGACGGTCGGTTCCTCGAACATCAGCTTGAGGGCGGCGTCGAGGTCCTTCTTGACGCGGACGATCCAGTCCTTCAGCTGCGCCGTCTTCTCGTCCGTCAGCGTGACGCGCATTCCGCCCGGCACGACGGCGTTTCGTCCGAACCGGTTGCCGCAGAGAAGCGCCGTCATGTTCAGGTACTCGCCGCGGATGCGTCCGCAGAACGAGCTCGTCGGGAGGAACGCGACGTCGCCCGCGAGCGCGCCGAGGTCGCCGACGTGGTTGGCGATGCGCTCGAGCTCGAGGAGAAGTTCGCGGAGGTGGAGGGAAGAGGTGGAGGTGGAGAGCGCGTCGCGGGCCTCGATGATCTCCGCGAAGCAGGTGGCGGCGGCGATCGACGTGTCGCCGGCGCAGGTTTCCGCGAGGGCGATCTGGCGCGGCAGGTTGCCGTCCGCCCTGACGATCTCCTCCTCGACGCCACGGTGCTGGTAGCCGAGGAAGATCTGGAGGTTGTAGACGTCCTCACCCATGCACTGGAAGCGGAAGTGTCCGGGTTCGATGACGCCGGCGTGGACGGGTCCGACCGCGACTTCGTGGGCGGCTTCGCCCTTGAGCGGCGAGACGGAAGCGGGGTCCGTGTAGCGGTGGAACGAGGCCATGAAGCCCTTCGCCTCCTCCGCCGTTGCAAATGTCTTGATTTCAGTCATGGCTGGTGTCTCAGTGGAAGAAGTGACCGACGCAGAAGAAGATCCCGCAGAGGATCAGCAGCAGGAGGATCAGGGTCGGGACGCAGCACAGGCGTGCGGGAAGGGGACGCGGGACGGCGGCGGGCTTGCCCATCGTCATCGCGAGCGCGATCTTCGTCATCGCGGCGAAGACGCAGAAGAGGAGGAAGAGGACGATCGCGGACATCCAGATCGGCGCGGAGACGACGAGGCCGAGTTCGGTGAGGAAGAGGACGGACGGCGGCATGCCGCAGATGAAGACGATGCCGGCGATCCAGAGGACCGCGTGGAGCTTCATCGACACGCCGAGTCCCTGCACGGCGGCGATGGCGCGCGTACCGAAGGCGAGCAGGAGATTGCCGGCCGTCTGGAAGAGCAGGGTCTTCGTGAGGGAGTGGAAGACGATGTGTCCGAGGAGCGCCGAGAACAGGATGTCGCCGGTGATGTTTTCGAAGACAACGCCCTTGCCGTCCTCGAAGACAATTTCACTTCCGCCGTACATCTGGAGGAGCGTGAAGAGGACGACGATGAGGCCCATGTGCTCGATCGAGGAATAGGCGAGGAGGCGCTTGTAGTCCGTCTGGCGGACCATGAAGACGGCCGCGACGGCGAGGGAGAGGAGTCCGAGCGCGATCATCGCGGTGTCGCAGAATCCGGTCACCTCGTCCGGCATGATCGTGCGGAAGCGGGCAATGGCGAAGAAGGAGCAGTTGAGGAGCGCGCCCGAGAGAAGCGCGGAAACGGGCGCCGGCGCTTCGGAGTGGGCGTCGGGGAGCCAGGTGTGGAAGGGCGCGAGGCCCGTCTTCGTACCGTAGCCCGCGAGGACGAAGACGAAGCCCGCCTTGTACCACGTCGGGTTTCCGGTCGTCATCGCGTGCATGACAAGCATCGTGCCGAAAAGTGCGAGGCCGATGCCGATCGAACAGATGAGAAGGTACTTCCACATCGCCTCGAGGGCGCCTGGCGACCGATGATAGGCGATGAGCGGCGCGGAGACGAGCGTCGTGAGCTCGACTGCGACCCACATGAGCGGCAGGGACGGCGCGAGAAGCGCGAACAGCATCGCCCCGAAGAAGCCGCAGAAGCAGGTGAAGTAGAGCCAGCGGGGCATATGCTCCCCGCCTTCGCAACGGTCGGCCTCGCGGATGTAGAAGACGCTCTGAACAAGATCCGCCACGAAGAGGACGGAAGTCAGGACAATCAGGAGAATCTGCAAACTGTCAATCATAAGTCCCTCAATTTTTCATTCTACATTCTTCATTCTTCATTCTACATTCGCTTCATGAGGTGCACGTCCCCGAGCTGGTTCAGCTTGTCCGTGTCGAGCGAGGAGAACGTCCGGCTAATCTGGTAGATCGCGATGCCGAGGACGAAGACGAGGACGAAGACGTCGAGGAGGATGCCGAGCTCGACGATGAGTCCGTATTCCATCAGGATGCCCGAGCCGAAGACGGTGATGCCGTTTTCGAAGACGAGGAAGCCGAGGACCTGTGTGATCGCCTTGCGGCGCGCGCAGATAAGGAAGAGCCCCGTGCCCATTGTCGCGAAGGCGACCGGAATCGCCAGCTCGCAGGCAATGGCCTCGTGGATGTGCAGGGACTTGCCGATGACGAAGCTCGCGACGACGAAGGCGAAGACGATCGCCTGCGAGAGCTTGAAGGAGACGAGCGGCTCGAGCTCGCCCTTGGCGTTCACCTTGCGGGTGGCGTAGAGGAGGAGCGCGGGCAGGACGACGCCCTTGACGACCGTGTTGACGGCGGCGACGGCCCAGACGCGCATTTCGGGCGAGCCTTCGGCCGTCCAGTTCCAGAGAACGACCGGCAGGATGCCGACGAACCAGCCCTGGACGGCGACCAGGCGGATCGCCTGGCGCAGGCGGCCCGTGCCCGCCAGCAGGAGGTTGGTCATCAGGAAGAGCGCAAGAAGGATTTCAGCAAGTGAGGTCATGGTCGTAATCCGTTGAAGGCGTCAGAAGAGGATGAAGAGAAGCGTGCCCAGGACGGCCAGCATGAGGGCGCCGATCAGGACCTGCGGCGTCTTGAGGAAGCGCATGCGGGCGATGACCGATTCGACGATGCCGATGAGGAAGGCGACGCCGAGGATGCCGCCGAAGAGGACGGCCGCCCGCGCGACGGGTCCGCACGGCAGCGCCGGGAGGATCATGGCGATCAGGAAGGCGGACAGGAGTTCGAGCTTCAGGGCGGCGCCGTAGAGGATGAAGGCGAGGTCCGGACCCGCGTTGTCGAGGATCATCGCCTCGTGAATCATCGTGAGCTCGAGGTGCGTCTCCGGGTCGTCGAACGGCACGCGGCAGTTCTCGGAGAGGAGAATCACGAAGAAGGCTGTGCCGGCGAGGATGAGCGAGACCGAGTGGTGCGCCCACGCGTCCGTCTCGTACCCGCCGAGGATGCCGGCGAAGGTGGTCTCGTGCGAGAGAAGCGTCAGGAAGCCGAGAAGGACGAAGACGATCGGCTCGACCAGGGCAGAGAACTGGACCTCGCGCGACGCGCCCATGCCTTCGAACGCGCTCCCCGTGTCGAGGGCTCCGAGGACGGTGAAGAAGCGTCCCGTGCCGAGCAGGTAGAAGAAGAGCGCCGCGCTCGCCGCGCCAAAGCCTCCCGTCGCCGCCGTGAGCGTCCAGGGGAAGATGATCGCCGCCACCACCGTCGCTGCCAGCGCGATCGCAGGCGCGAGGTCGAAGATCCAGGTGGTGGTCGTCGACCGCGGGCAGTTCTTGCGCACGAGCTTCGCGAGA
>CAMEZU010000081.1 GCA_945947925.1 uncultured Verrucomicrobiota bacterium | reverse complement strand
GGCTCCGGCCGCGAACATCACGTTCACGGGCAAGGGCGCGTTCGAGCTGAAGGGTGCGAAGACCAGTGGCACGCTGATGATGGTCAACGACCTCATCGTGTCGAACGGCGTCTTCACGGTCGAGTCGAAGGCGACGACGGCCGAGACGGCGGCGGTTTACCTGAACGGCGGTTTCGCGGTCGAGGACAAGGGAACGGTGAACCTGAAGCTCACGAAGAATGCGGCGCAGGGACGCGGCTTCTTCCTCGCGAACAAGGACAAGTTCTGCCGCCTCGCGGGGAATGCGGTCTTTGCCGCCGAGTTGAACGGACCCAACTGTCAGGCGATTCACGGCGAGAAGGGATCCGTCGATCTGGTGATCAAGGATAACGCGAAGGTGACGGCGACCGGATCGGCGGCGAACGCGCGCTATTTCAAGATGGCGGGCAACATCAAAATCTCGGGTGGCACGATTGAGCTCACGGCGACAGGGGCGGGTACGGAACTCCTCTCATGCGATAAGTCCGTGACGGTGGAAGACGGAGTGCTGACGCTCACCGCGAATGATGACTGCATCAGCGCAACGCGGGCAATCAACGTTTCGGGCGGCACGATCATCGGAACCTCGACGGCGAACGATGTCCTCGACTCGAATGGCACGATCACGATTTCGGGCGGCACGCTGGTGTTGCTCGCGACGGCGGAGGGACACGAGGGACTCGACAGCGATCCGAATCCGCCGGACGAAGTGGTTCACAGCATTACGATCACGGGCGGCATCGTCTACTCGCTGGGCGGCGCGAATTGCGATCTCCGACTCCCTGAGGCAGGTGGTCAGGCATATGCGACGCTCGAGACGGAAGACGCAGTCGGTTATGTCGCGGTTGAGTCGATCGCCGACGGTGTGAAGACGCGTCATCTCTTTGTCAAGCCGACGGGCGGACGCAAGGTGCTCGTCTCGGTGCCGGGCCTTGAGGGAATGGCCGCAGCGCTTGCGGAACTTCCGGAAGGAGCGACAGAAGCCGCAACGGGCTATTGGACGTTGCCTGTGTCGGCGGATCCCGCGATCTGGGAGGAGGTCGAGGTGACGGAGACGACATCGTTTGCCGAACTCGTGCCGGCGGCGCAGGCGGAGGTGCTCGCGCGGATCGGCGCGTCGCCGGTGAAGCTCGCCGAGTGGGCGAAGGCGCATCATGCGAAGACACCAACGGGAACGGAGCTCGACCTCGCGGCGTTCGCCCTTGCGTGCGCGCCGGGCCAGGCCGCGGAAAAGAGCAAGGACTTCAAGGTGACGATCACGTTCGACGAGAAGGGCAAGGCGGTCATCGATCCGACGATCGAACTCAACGTCGAGCCGGTGATCAAGGGCTCGACCGATCTGAAGACCTGGCACGACAGGACCGACGCCGATCGTTTCTTCAAGGCTGTGATTCAATGTGACATCCCCTGATCTCAATCCCTTCTTCATTTGCTTTGAGATTCATGGTATAATCTTGGGCAATGTCTGAAGCGGAATCGACCATCCTGACAATCGGCGGATATTTCGGCGCCTATAAGGTTCTCCGGCTACTCGGCAAGGGCGGCGCGGGGGAGGTTTACCTTGTCCTGGACGAGGCGAGCGGGACCGAGTATGCCGTGAAGGTGCTCGATCCGGAGCACGCGCAGAGCGATCCGGGCTTTGTCAGCCGCTTTGTCGGCGAGGCGGAACTGGCGATGAAGGTTCGGCATCCGAACCTGCTGTCGGTCCGCGAGGCGGGACGTGACCCGGACACGGGGCTGAGCTTTCTGGTGATGGAATACCTGCCGGGCGGGACGTTGCGGGATGCGCTCAAGGCGTCCCCGGACGGCTTTTCGCTGACGGGCGTCGCGTCCGTCGCGACGGACCTCGCGCGTGCGCTCGTGTGCATCGAGGCGAACGGGCTCGTCCACCGCGACCTGAAGCCGGAGAACGTGCTGTTCTCGCAGGACGGGACGGCGAAGCTGGCGGACCTGGGCATCGTGCGCTTCTCGCGTCCGGGCAGCAAGGCGGACGTACACAAGACGCGGGCGGAGGCGGTGGTGGGGACGCCCGCCTACATGTCGCCGGAGCAGATGCTCGATTCGCATGCGGTGGACATCCGGAGCGACATCTACTCGCTGGGCGTGATGATGTACGAGATGCTGGCGGGGCGTCGTCCCAACGAAGGTCTGCCGGCGATGAGCCTGCTGGCGAAGGCGCTGGACGGCCAGACGTTCCCGGACATCCGGACGCGTCGGTCGGACGTTCCGCCGGAGCTGGCGGAGCTCGTGGCGTCGATGACGCATCCCGAGGCGGCGCGCCGTCCCGCGTCGGCGCGAGCGCTGCTTGAGGCGCTGGCGCGTTCGCGTGCGACCGCTCCGGCCGTCGCCTGGTATCGGGACAGGAGCGTCCTGTACGCGCTGGCGGCGCTGGTGCTGGCGTGCCTCGCGCTGATCGTGGCGCTGCTGGCGGCGATCGGAGGGGGCGTATGAAGTGGGGATTTCTGAGCCGGCTGTTTCCGTCCGTGCGTCGGCGGCGCATCCTGGACGTGGCGTCGCTGAGTGCCTGCGGCCTGGTGCGGGCGGACAACCAGGACCATTTCCTCGTCAACCGCGGCAGGGCCTTCTTCTGCGTGGCGGACGGCATGGGCGGCGGCGAAGGCGGGGCCGAGGCCTCGGACATCGTCTGCCGGTGCATCGGGAAGGCGGTAGCGTGCCGGACGCCATTCCCCGAGCGGGTGCATCGGGCGGCGGAGGCGATCCGCACGGCGAACCGGGAGATCCGGGCTTACGCGCAGAAGGCGGGCTACCGTCAGATGGCGACCACGGTGACGGTCTTTGCGGTGGACGAACGGGCGAAGGATCCGTCGGCCGTGATCGGCTACGTCGGGGACAGCCGGGTGTACCGGATCCGGGACGGTGCGGTTGCGCAGCTGACCCATGACCACACGATGGCCGGCGAGCTGAGCCGGCGCGGGTCGATGAAAGGCCTGTCGGAGGGACTCGGCCTGCGTATCGGCAAGCTGTCGCACGTGCTGACGCGGGCGGTCGGCATCGAGTCCGAGGTGCAGCCGGACTGGAAGAAGGTCGATCTCCGGGAAGGGGACTGGATTCTCATCTGCTCGGACGGCGTCTACGACATGGTGTCCGACGAGGGGATCCGGGAGGCTTTCGCGGCGGGCGGTCGGGCCGAGGACGTGGCGGCGCGCCTGGAGCGCAAGACGCTTGACGGGGGCGCGGTCGACAATTACACGATGGTCGTGGTCAAGGTCGGAGGCATGCGGTGAATTTCGGCAAGCAAGACGTCTTCAACCCGGGCGACCGGTTTCACGGGTATGTGGTCGAGCGGCTTCTCGGCAACGGCGGACTCGGCGCGGTGTACCTCGTCCGTCACGAGATGCTCGACACGCTCTTCGCGCTCAAGGTGCTCTTTCCCGATGTCGCGAAGGAGAACGACAGCTACGTGAAGCGATTCCTCCGCGAGGCGAAGATCGCTACGCGCATCCGCCATCCGAACCTGGTCGCGGTCCATGACTGCGGGTTCGACGAGGAGCGGGGGCTTTACTACCTGGTGATGGACTACGTCTCGGGCGGCGACCTCCGGCAGGCGATCGCCTTCGCGGGGCACTTCGACCCGGACCGTGCGGTGGAGGTGATCCTGCAGGTCGCGAGCGCGCTCGAGGCCGCGCAGAAGTACCACGTCGTGCACCGGGACATCAAGCCCGAGAATATCATGATCCAGCCTGACGGACTCGTGAAGCTCGTGGACCTCGGCATCGCGAAGTCGGACGACATCAAGGATTCCCTCAACACGACGACCGAGACGGTCTTCGGGACGCCTTCGTACGTCGCGCCGGAGCAGGCGATCGACCCGGCGCACGTCGACACGCGCGCGGACATCTACTCCCTCGGCGTCGTCCTTTTCGAGATGATCGCGGGACGTCCGCCCTACGACGGACCGAATGCGCCGCAGATCCTGGCGCAGACGTTGTCCGAGGACCCGTTCCCGGACATCCGCGACTACAACCGCAACGTGAAGCCCCTGCTGGCGGTGCTGATCCGCAGGATGTGCGTGAAGGAGCGGGAGCGTCGCATCGCGGATCCGACGAGCCTGCTCGCGGAATTCGAGAAGCTCGGCTATCACCTGTCCCGTCCGGCGTCGGCGCAGGTCCAGTACGCCGAGGCGGCGGATTCCGCGCCGACGGTGAAGTCCGTGCGCGACCTCCTCGCGAAGCTACCCGACAAGCCGGCCGCGACGCTGTCCTTCCCGACGGAGGACGTGGAGATCTCGGGCTTCGTCGCCTCGCTGAAGCGCAAGCGCCTGTTCCGGCGCGTCCGATACGCCCTTGCCGCGCTGGCGCTCCTCGCGCTGGCGGCAGGCGTCGCCTTTTGTTTCATTCGCTAAACCAAAAACAGAAAAAAAGGAATACAGTTCCATGAAGATAACGACAATTCTCTCCCTTTCGGCCGCCGCGCTGCTGTCCGGCTGCGTCTGTTGCGACAAGCCCGTCGCCGGCAACTGGGGGCTCAAGCTCCCCTACGACGCGATGAACGCGGGCCATATGATCCTCACCGAGAAGGCGGACGGCACGGCCGAGGCCGTCGTCCTCTGGCGCTGGGCGTCCCCGATCCCGATGAAGTCCTGCACGGTCAAGGGCAAGACGTTCTCCATCGAGCATCCGTGGGGTCTGACGATTACGGGCGAGGTGAAGGGCGACAAGCTCGTCGGTACGGTCGTTGAGAAAAAGGACGGCAAGGTGCTGGGCGAGCTCACTGGCTGGCGCAATCCCGAGATCGAGCCCGCCTCGACGAAGGACGCCGTGCTGGGCGCGCCGATCGACCTCCTGAAGGACGGTCTCGCCGGCTGGAAGGCGATGGACACGAAGGCGCCGTTCGGCTGGTCTATGAAGACCGAGAACGGCGAGCAGGTCCTCTCGAACTGCCTGCCGGTCGACGACAAGGGCAAGAAGAGGCACGGCTCGAACCTGATGACCCTGCGCAACGACTTCTACGATTTCAACCTGGCGTATGACGTGCGCGTGCCGAAGGATTCCAACTCCGGCGTCTACCTCCGCGGCCGCTACGAGATCCAGACCCTCGACAGCTACGGCAAGCCGGTCGACATGCACAACATGGCCGCCTACTACGGCCGCGTGACGCCGTCCGTCGCCGCCGAGAAGCCCGCGGGCGAGTGGCAGCACGTGGACGTGACGCTCTATAAGCGCCACCTGACGGTCGTCCTCAACGGCACGACAATCATCGACAACGCGCCCGTCGTGGGCATCACCGGCGGCGCGATCGACGCGAACGAGTTCGTCAAGGGTCCGATCTACCTCCAGGGCGATCACTCCGACGCGGACTACAAGAACATGATTCTCCGTCCCTGCGTCAAGTAAACGCATCCGACAACGGACAGAAGGCGTCTCCTGTGCTATAATAGGCACATGAGACGTTTCCTCTTTCTTCTTGGGGTCGTCGCGGCGCTTGCCGCCTCGGCGAAGACGAAGGTCGCCTGCATCGGCGATTCGATTACATACGGCTTCGGCCTCGCGAACCGCGAGACGGAGTCGTATCCGGCGCAGCTGCAGAAGCTCCTCGACGCGCAGGCGCCGGGCGAATACGAGGTCCGCAACTTCGGCAACTCCGGGCGCGGCATCTACCTCGACTCGATGCGCGGCAAGGAGAAGCGCGGCTACAAGTGGATGAAGGAGCATCAGGACGCGCTCGCGTTCAAGCCCGACATCGTCATCTGCAACCTCGGCATCAACGATAGCGGCGAGTACATCAGGGAGTACTCGGGCGGCCGCACGCGCGGACAGTTCGTGAAGGAGTACATGGCGCTTCTTGCGGACTACAAGCGCGCGAACAGGGAGACGCGGTTCTTCATCTGGACGAAGCTCTCGCCGCTCATCGCGGGGCAGCGCTTCTACCGGAGTCCCGAGCCGTTCCTCATGCAGGCCGACCTTGAGGAGGTCGCTCGCCGCTGCAAGGCGACGGGCATCGACATGCAGGAGCCGTTCCGGGACACGATGGACACCGTCTTCGCGCGCGACAAGATCCACCCGAACGCCGACGGCGCGAAGACGATCGCGGCGGCCACGTTTGCGGCGCTGATGAATCCCGATGATCACAGGAAGCCGCTCGGACCGGATGGCCCCGGATTCCCCGGCAAGCCGAAGACGCATGAGTACTGGCTCTGCGCGGGACAGTCGAACATGCAGCAGGGATGGGGCTTTTACAACCGCACGCCCGAGGAGAAGGCGCGCGTGAAGGCCGAGCTCGCGCAGTTGAAGGATGTGAAGGTCGACTTCTGGGACTTCAACGACGGCCGATGGAAGGAGCTGACGCCGGAGAACGGCCTTGAGAAGTGCGCGATCGGCGTGAGCTTCGCCATCCGCCGCGCGAAGGCGACCGGGAAGCGAATCGGTCTTCTCTATGTCGCGGCGGGCGGAGCCCCGACTGAGGCGTTCCTGTCGGAGCAGGTGATGTGCAAGGTCGGACCCGACGGCAAGCCGGTCTATCCGAACCTCTGCAAGATTGCGACGAACCGTCACCAGATCCATGCGAACGACGACTTCCCGTGCGCGTGGTGCAGGCGCGAGTTCCCCCGGCGGAAGGGCAAGGCCGTGGAGGCCGCCTGGTGGCCGGTCTCGTTGATGTACGACCGGGGCATCAAGCGCCTCGAGCGCGATCAATTTCCGGTCGACGGCATCCTCTGGTACCAGGGCGAGTCGAACGCGACGCGCAACATCGCGCCGGATGTGCCGCTCGCCGACGACTACATGCTCGAGACGAATCTTGCGATTATCGACCAGCTGCGCGGCGAGAAGAAGATTCCGTTCGTGATGATGGGGCTCCCGAAGCTGAACCGTCGGTGGGAACCCTATCGTGCCGCGCAGAAGAAGGCGTGCGAAGAGAAGGGCGCGATCTTCGTCGACACCTTCGCGGCCGGACTCGGCGATCCGAACGACGTCCACCCCCGCAACAAGATTCCCTTCGCGGAGCTCGCGATCAAGGCGCTGGAGAAGTGATGTATCACCTCGTCGAGATCTTCGAGTCCCTTCAGGGCGAGGGACGCAACACGGGGCGTCCCGTTGTGTTCGTCAGGTTCGCGGGGTGCAACCTCGCGTGCCCGTGGTGCGATACGGACGTCAGGCAGCGGTTCGAGCTGACGCTGGAGGACCTCGTCCGCGAGGTCGGGGGCTTCCGGGCGAAAAGCGTGATTCTGACCGGCGGGGAGCCGACGCTCGTGAAGGAGATGCCGGCCCTTGTCGCCGCACTCAAGGCGGCGGGATATTGGATCGGCGTCGAGACGAACGGGACGAACGCGCCGGCCTGGCTCGGCGACGTCGACTACGTCGCGTGCTCGCCGAAGGCGGAGTATGCGGACCGCGTCGTGCTGACGCGGGCGGACGAGGTGCGCGTCGTCGCGTCGTCCGGAGAGACTGTTGACTTCTGCCGCGCGATGCGCGAGCGGATCGCCGCGACGGACTACTACGTCTCGCCGTGCGAGAGGAACGGCGAAATCGACTTCGCCACGGCGAAGGACGCGCTGGGCAGGCTCGACGGCTGGTCGCTGTCCGTGCAGCTGCACAAGGTCCTCGGCTTCCGCTGAGACGGGCGCCAACGGAGCTAACGAGAAGAAAACCGCGGTTTAACCGCGTTTTCTGCTTTATGAAAAACTTTCTAAATTTTTTTCATTTTCCCCCTTG